>NZ_JBFBJY010000012.1:0-159534 GCF_040702125.1 Kitasatospora sp. NPDC085895
CCGCCGCGCGCCCGCCCCCCGCCCCCCCCCCCCGGCCCGCCCCCCCCCGCGCCCCCGCCCCCCCCCCCCCCAGCGGAGGCGGTCGGGGCGAGTTCGTCGCCCGCCGCCGTCCAGCCCGTCCAGGGGGTGCGGCCGGCCAGGGTGGGGGGCGGTGGTCACGGTGTCCTCCGGGGCGGTGGGTGTCGAGCGGTGCTGCCCTCACGTCGTCCGGCCGATGTGACAGGGAATGCACACCGTTCCCTGCCACATCGCCTCGTTTGACGTGAGGGCAGCACAAGATCGCGGCGCGACGGGGCGCCGCCGGACCGAGGAGAGAACCGTGCGCTTCCTGATGACCACCAAGCCGACCGACGCCGCCCCCGACGAGAAGCTCTTCGCGGAGATGGGCGCGTTCATCGAGGAACTGACCGCGGCCGGCGTGCTGCTGGCGACCGGGGGCCTGGAGCCGGGCGGGGTCCGCCTGGTCTCCTCCGGCGACGAGATCACCGTCACCGACGGCCCGTACGCCGAGGCGAAGGAGGCCGTGGCCGGCTTCGCGCTGGTCGAGGTCCGCTCGAAGGAGGAGGCGATCGAGCTCGCCCGCCGCTTCCGCCGGATCGTCGGCGACGGCGAGAGCGTCGTCCAGCAGGTGTTCGGCCCCTGACCCTCCCGCTCGGCCCGCCGGGCTCGATACCTGCCCCGGCCCCGTCCCGGTTTGCGGACGGGTCGGGGCGGGTGCTGTCATCGTGGCCGTGCCGGATGTCCACCGCACGATCGACGCGGTCTGGAAACTCGAGTCGGCGAAGATCATCGCCGCGCTCGTCGGAATCGTGCGCGACGTCGGCCTCGCCGAGGAACTGGCCCAGGACGCCCTGGTGGCCGCCCTCGAACAGTGGCCGGAGTCCGGTGTCCCCGACAACCCGGGTGCCTGGCTGACCGCCATCGCCAAGCGCCGGGCCGTCGACCGCGTCCGCCGCGACGGGCGGCTGGAGCAGCGGCAGCGGCAACTCGCCCACGAGCTGCGGCAGTCGGGCGAGGCCGAGTCGGAGGACGGCCGGGACGACGTGCTGCGCCTGATGTTCGTCTCCTGCCATCCCGTCCTGCCGACGGAGGCCCGCGTCGCACTGACGCTGCGTCTGCTCGGCGGACTGACGGCCGCGGAGATCGCCCGGGCCTTCCTCGTCCCCGAACCGGTGGTGGCCAGGCGCATCGCCGCCGCCAAACGCACCCTGGCCGAGCAGCAGGTGCCGTTCGAGCTGCCGACCGGTGAGCGGCTCGCCGACCGGCTCTCCTCGGTGCTGGAGGTCGTCTACCTGGTCTTCAACGAGGGGTACTCGGCGAGCGGCGGGGACGACCTGATGCGGCCCGGGCTCTGCCTGGAGGCGCTCAGACTGGGCAGGCTGCTCGCCGCCGCCGTGCCGCACGAGGCCGAAGTGCACGGCCTGGTCGCCCTGATGGAGATCCAGGCGTCCCGCTCGGCCGCGCGCACCGGGCCGTCCGGCGAGCCCGTCCAGCTGCACGAGCAGAACCGCGGCCGCTGGGACCAGCTGCTGATCCGCCGCGGCTTCACCGCGATGCTGCGCGCCCGGGAGTGCGGCGGCCCGCCCGGCCCGTACGTGCTGCAGGCCGCGATCGCGGTCTGCCACGCCCAGGCACCTTCCGCGGAGGCCACCGACTGGGCGCAGATCGCGACCCTCTACGCCGCGCTGGAACGGCTGCTGCCGACCCCGGTCGTCCGGCTGAACCGGGCCGTCGCGGTCGGGAAGGCGTACGGGCCGCAGGCCGGCCTCGACCTCGCCGACGGGCTGACCGCCGACCCGGCGCTGCGCGACTACCACCTGCTGCCCAGCGTCCGCGGCGACCTGCTGGAACGGCTCGGCCGCACCGGGGAGGCCCGGTTGGAGTTCCGGCGTGCCGCCGCCCTCACCCGCAACGTGGCGGAACGCGCCTTCCTCGACCGCCGCGCCGACGCACTGCCGACCGGGGAGCCGACGGCCGGGGCCCGGGTGCCCGCGGGGCCGTCGGCCGCCCTCCTCGGCGCCACCGTCCGCGCGTTCCTCGACCGGGAGGACCTGGACGCGGCGACCGTCCGCTCGTACGGGCAGACCCTGCGGCGGCTGCGGCTCGGGCTCGGCGACGAGCTGCCGCTCGGCTCGGTCGACGCCGACCGGGTCGCCGGGATCCTGTCCGCCGCCTGGGGTGGCGCCGCGCCGCGGACCTGGAACCGGCACCGCGCCGCCGTCCGCTCGTTCGCCGCCTGGGCCGGGCTGGACGACCTCGCGGCCGGCCTCGACCGGCGCCCCGAACCGGCCGGCCGGACCGGTGCGATCGCCCCCGAGCAGCTCGAACGGCTCTGGGCGCTGCCCGGCCCCTCGCTGCGCGAGCGCACCCTCTGGCGGCTGCTGCACGAGTCGGCCGCCCCGGTGCGGGCCGTCCTGGCGCTGGACGTCCAGGACCTCGACCTCGACGACCGCAGCGCCCGCAGCGCCCGCGGGGTGGTGTGGCGGTCGGGCACGGCCCGGCTGCTGCCGGAGCTGCTGGCCGGACGGACCCGCGGCCCGCTCTTCCTCACCGACCGCCGCCCCGGGCCGGGCCGGACGCCCGCCCCGGCCGACCTCTGCCCGGAGACCGGCCGCGCGCGGCTCTCCTACGAGCGCGCCGAGCACCTCTTCAAGCTGGCCACCCGCCCGCTCGACCCGGCCGGCGAGGGCTGGACCCTGCGGATGCTCAAACCGCGCCGCTGATCGGACGCCCCGTCAGGGGCGTCCGCGGTTCCTCCGTGCCGCCCTCCCGCACCCCCGCCTGCCCGCACCCGCCGGGCGACCCTCGTGACCTGTGACAGCGAAGGTGGACGGTGCGCCACCGAAGTTGGATCGACAGCCGTTCGTGACACCAAAGATGGACTAGTCGGACTCGGACCAGCGCGGTATGGCTCTGTTCACAAGAACGAGCAGCACTTCGACGTCGGTTCGGGAGGCGGTAAGCGGTCGCGGGCCGGCCTGAATGTTCACGAGTTTCGACAGCACGTGGGCTTGCTGGAGGATCCCCGTGAACCGGACACGGGCCGGTAAGAGCCCGCAGCCGGCCGGGGCCGCGAAGTGCTTGGTTACGGTCGCAGCTGCCTCGAACGGTCCGGCGTCGTACTGACTCGCGTCAAATTACCTGTGGCGTGCCGGGTGCGGACCGGCCTACCGGCCTACTATCCGCAGTTGTCCGGCTGGAGCGAGTGGACCTTCGCCCGCGTGAGCGTGGTGCGCCTGAGCACCTGGGCCCGGATGAGCCGGACCGTAGGCGGGATCGGCAGGGTGACGGGGGTGCGGCTCCACCGAAGCCACAGTGCCAGGTGGCCGAGCTCGGCGGCCTGGACGAGCTTGTCGAGGGACCACGCCTTCGTGCCCCGGTCCACCTCGATGCTGATCAGCCGTCCCTTGCCGGAGCGATGCCGCAGCTGCAGGTCGAGGCGCCCGGTCCGACCCTGCCGGGTGGCGGTGGGCAGGTCGACCTCCCGCTGGACTTCATATCCCTGGTCGGTGGCCCAGGCGGCCACCGAGTCGGTGAAGAAGGCGGTCACCTCGGGGGTGGACAGGTCAGTGAACTGCTGGCGGTTGAGCCAGGCCCGCAGGGAGTTGGCGGCGGCGTCGAGCCCGGCTTCTGGCATGAGCGACAGTCTGCCCTGCGGGCCTGACAGCTCGTCACGCCGCTGACTGATCCTGGTGATGAGGATCCGCGAAAACGGCCAGCGCTGCTCTCGGTTCCCCACTTGGCTGCGCGTGCGTCGAAGGCTGGAGTCACCCGTGTCCCGTAGGGGGCCGGGCCGGCCCGCGCGGCCAAGGGCGGGGCGCTGTCCACCAGTTCCGAGTCCGGCACACCCGGGGCCGGCAGGGCCGATTGCTGCGATGATCACCCGCATGAGATGCGTTCACACGTTCCGCGGCCGCTGGCGATACCTCATGCTCGGTACCGGCGCACTCGTGATATCGAGCGAGAAGGGTCCGACCACCGTCCCCCTCTCAGTCATCGCGGAGGTCCGCACCCCCGAACTCCCCGACCTCGAAATCGTGCTCACCGACGGTGAGGTCCACCGGATCGACGGTCTCCACCCCGCCGCGACCGAGGCCTTCGCCGTCACGCTCACCAACGCCCTGCCCGAGCAACGCAACCCGGCCGGCAGCAGCCTGGTCACCGCACCCGACGCCACCCCCGTCGGGCCCGTGCCATGGGGCTGGATCGCGGCCTTCGTGTCTCCTGTCCTCACCTACATCGGCTACGCGATCTGGGTCGGCCTCACCCATGGCTCGCGAGTCGTCGGCGTGATCGCAGGGGGCATCGCCCTCCTCCTCGGGTTGCTCATGTGCTTCGCTGCCGTGGAGAACCTGCGCAAACGGCGGGACCTCACCCGACGCGGCACCACCGTGGAGGCCGACCAAGGCGGGCGAACCAAGGAAGGCCTCATGTACTACTACAACGACGCCGCCGGCGTCCCGCACCTGTACGTCTGCGGACGCAACGCCCCCACCATCCGCATCTTCTACGACCCGAAGGACCCCCGACGGGCCGTTCACGAGACCTGGGCAGTTGCGGCGATCGCCAAGGAGTCCCTCATTCTCATCCCCGGGCTCGTCTTGCTCGTACTCGGCGCATGGGGCGTCTTCGGCCTGTTCTGGTGACGACCACCGGCGCCTTCGCGCAGGCATGGCACCACGCCTCAGCCGGATGCGGGCGGTGCAGGTTCACGAGTTGGCGCCTTCTTCGTCAGCACGAGTGTCCGGGGACACTACCGGCAGCCCGACTCGCGTCGGACGCGGGGACCCGGGCTCTTCCCCCCGGGGTGGGGAGATCAACTGAGCAGATCTGTCCGGAATCCCGAGCAGAGGTGGGATTTTCAGCGATCCTCATCACTGGCCATGGCCATGGCCATGGCCGTCCGGCGGACGGGTCCACGAGGTGCCTCCCGTTCTCGTGAACATCAACCACGGCCCGGGCGGGGCGCCTCCCGGAGTGGTGAACATCTGCCGTCAGAACTCGTGAACAGAACCAGCGGTAGGTACCTCGAGGCACCTGGGCATCTCGTGCTTGGTGTCGAGAGTCGCGGCAGCCCACGCCGCGAGTTCGTGGACCGGGTCGGATACCGGCTTGCCGACGTTGAGACTGTAACGTTCCGCATACATACGCACACATAGCGTGAGGAACGTCTTATGGACATCAAGCACGGAGCAGTCAGCTCTCCTCCCTCCCGGGCCCACCTCTACCTGCCGGACTGGCAGGCCAACGGCCTGGAGGCCGGCAAGTTCTTCCCTGCCGTGCAGGCAGGCATGGCCGATCCCTTCGCCCCGGACGACATCCGCAACGTCCAGCCGCCGGCGGACGGGAAGATCGCCAGCGCCGGGAAGGACTTCGCCGCCTCCCTGGACGCGGTCGACACCGACTGGAAGAAGCACCAGGTCACCTCCGGCCAGAACCTGGAGATCACCTGGGGGTTCCACGCGGAGCACAAGACCCGCCGCTTCAACTACTTCCTCACCAAGAACGGCTGGGACCCCAACCAGCCCCTGATGCGCGCCCAGTTCGAGCCCAAGCCCTTCCACAGCGTCCAGCTCACCGAGCAGCCCTACTGGGCGCACCAGCTCAACCCGGGCAACCCCGTCACCCACACCCTGCGCCTGCCCCAGCGCAACGCCGGCCACCAGGTCCTGCTCGCCGTGTGGGAGGTCGCCGACACCGGCAACGCCTTCTACCAGGTCATCGACCTCCAGTACACGTAGAACAACCGCGCCCCCGCACGACCATGTGCCGGCCCCGCCACCACGGCAGGGCCGGCACACCTCTTTACAGCCCACACCACTGTGAAGCGCCCGTCCGCGCCCGTACCCAGAAGCGGTCCAACTTCTGTGGCAATCGGTCCGACTTCGCCGTCACGGGACACCTCGGACGACTATCGGAAACCGTTGACGGGCGACAGTCACCGATATATCGTCGAGATATCGAGATGCTTCGGGGGAAGCATCACGGACGAAAGGTGGTGCGCATCATGCGCGAAGGAAGGCGAAACCGAGGAGAACGCCGCCGTGGGCCGGTGCCCGGCGAGGGAATGCCGGGCGAGGGCTTCGAGAGGCGGTTCGCGTTCGGGCCGTTCGGCCCGCCCGGAGTGCCGCCCGGCGGCCCCGGGATGCCGGGGGCCGGCCCGTTCGGGCACGGCTTCGGCGGGTCGGGGCACTTCCCCGGCCACGGCGGGCACGGCCACGGCGGCCGGGGCCCGCGGGGCGACGGCTGGGGCCGCGGTCCGGGCCGCCGCGGCGGCCGGGCGCGCCGCGGCGACGTCCGTGCCTCGCTGCTCGCGCTGCTCAAGGAGCGGCCGATGCACGGGTACGAGATGATCACCGAGATCGGCGAGCGCACCGGCGGTGCGTGGCGGCCCAGCCCCGGATCGGTCTACCCGACCCTCCAACTGCTGGAGGAGGAGGGCCTGATCGTCGCTCAGGAGTCCTCGGGCAAGAAGCTGTTCGAGCTGACCGAGGCCGGCCGGGCCGAGGCCGACGCGGGGGCCGAGTCCCCGTGGGAGGAGGCCGGCCGGGGCGTCGACTGGGAGGCCGTCCAGGAGGTCGGTGCGGCGATGGGCGCCGTCGACCACGCGATCCGCCAGGTCATGCTGACGGGTACCGAGGAGCAGCGGGCCAAGGGGCTCGCCGTCCTCAACGAGGCCAAGCGCAAGCTGTACCTGATCCTCGCCGACGAGCAGGTCTGACCTGTCCCGCGGTCGACCGCACCGCCCCGTCGCGGCACCCGCCGCGGCGGGGCGGCGGCGTGCCCGGGAACGGCGGCGTGTCCGGGGGCGTGCTCGCCACCGAGGGGCGTGTCCGGCCGCCTCAGGCCTCGGCGTCGTACTCGTAGCGCCAGCGCCAGCCCTTGCTGCCGAAGATCTTCGACCGCCGGTAGACCAGCGTCACGGCGGGCAGACCCGCGGTGGCCGGGACGGGCACGCGGTAGACCTTCGGGATCGTCCAGAAGGAGCCCAGCATGATCGGCAGGACTCTGCCGTCCAGGGGTCCGCCCACGAATTCGGTCTCCGCGCTCTTCACACCTCCCAGGGTACGCGGGGTCCTCCGGGCCCTCTCGGCCGCCGGTCGGCGGCGTCCGCGTGCAGGTCCGGCAGGGGCGGTGTGGAGCCGGTGTGACCGGCGCAGCACCGCCCCCGGTCATTCCGGGGCCGTCCGCACCCTTATCCTGCTCTGTACGCCTCCGGGTTCGGCCCGGGTCCGCGGGCCCGCACGGGCCGGGCGAGGCGCGTGTCGTCGCGTCCGTCCGCCGAGTCGTACCTTCTCGAACTCCGTATCGTGCCCCGGGCGTTGGCCGCCCCGGTGATCCCGGCCGCGGCTGCGGCGGATGCGACCGACGGGCGCCCCGGGAAGTGGCGGGCGCCTACCGTTGTTGCGTCGGACGGTGCGTCGTTCGCCGTGCCGCACCAGGCACGGCAGTTCACGGCAGAGCGGAAGGGGCCCGATGGAAGCCAGCAGCAGGTGGACGACCTGGTGGCGGCGTGAGCGGCGGCAGGACCGTCCGGTCACGGGCGGGGAGGCGGCCGCGAGGCTGGACCTGCTGCTGGGCGCGGTGCGCGCGGGCTTCCCGCTGGCACCCGCGGCCCACCCGGCGGGGTACCGGTGTTCCTGCGACCGGGTCGGCTGTCCGGCGCCGGCGCAGCACCCCGTCTCCTTCGCCTGGCAGACCCAGGCGACCACCGACACCGAACAGCTCGCCCGCTGGCTCGCCCGCGACCCGCAGGCCAACTTCGTCACCGCCACCGGCCGCGTCCACGACGTGTTGGACGTCCCCGCCGAGGCGGGCCGGCTCGCGCTGGAGCGGCTGGAGGAGCGCGGCGTCCACGGACCGGTCGCCGCGGTCGGCGAGGACCGCTACCTGTTCTTCACCGCCACCCGCGGCACCCCCGCCGACGAGGACGAGTGGTGGACGAGCGCGCTGGACTCCACCCCGGACACCATGTCCGAACACCCCGGCCTGAGATGGCACTGCCGCGGCTCGTACACCCTGCTGCCGCCCGCCGCACTGCCGGACGGCTCCGAGGTGCGCTGGCTGCGCGGCCCCGACCAGCCGCTGCCGGACCCGCTGCGGGTGCTGGACGTGCTGACCGACGCCTGCACCGAGGTCGGCGCCGTCGCCGAGGAGCAGTGGCTGATCGGCTAGGCCCGCGCGGACCGCGCCGCCGACCCCTCCGGGAGGGGCGGCCGGTCCGGTGTGCCTAGGGCTCGGGCGTGCCGCCCAGCCCCGCCGCCTCCTCGGCCTCCAACCGGGCCTCCAGCGCACGCAGTGCCGCGTACTCGGCCTCGTCGACCGCCTCCAGGGCGAAGTCCACGGCCTCCAGCGCGTAGCGCTCGGCGTAGTCGGCCTCCCGCCGGGCCACCCCGACGTCGTGCCGGGCCTCGCGCTCCGACGCCCGGTCCCGCGCCGCGCCGACGTGCCGGTGCCAGCTCTCGCGGAGGTGGTGCCAGGTCGGGCCCGCGTGCTCCTCGGCGTCGGCCGCGGCCCCGCGAGGCGGACCGCCGTGCGTGCCGGAGCTTCCCCGAGCCCCTGCCAGGGCCTGCCGCAGCTCCTCGCCGGACTGCTGCCGCACCGCCTCCACGTGCTGCGCCGCCTCCGCGGCCCGCTGCGAGACCCGTTCGAGCCCCTGCGCCTCGTCCATCGACACCACACCTCGCCGTCGGCCGTACTCCACCTCCAGCCTGCGACCGCCCCGCCCGGCCCGCCTCCGGGTACCCGCCGACCGGCGCAGCCCCGCCCCTCGTGGTGGCGGCCACCCACTGCCTAGGGCTCGACGAGGGTGACGGTGACGGTGACCACCGGGCTGGGCGGCGGGCTGGGCGGCGGGACGGGGGGCGGCGTGGTGCGGCTGTGGGTGGGGGAGGGCGTGGGGGCGGGTGCGGGGCGGGTCGTGGTGGGTGCGGGTGTCGGTGGCGTGGACGGGGCCGGCGTCGGGGTCGGGGTGGGCGAAGGCGGTGCCGGCTCCGCGCCGGTGGGGGCGGGGACGGCCGCGGCCGGTGCCGGCGGGTGGCCGGGCAGGGCGGCGGCCACCGCGAGGACGAGGAGCAGGACGGCGGCTGCCGCGCCCACCACGGTACGGACGGGGGCCGGGCGCCGCGGTGCAGCGGTGGGCGGCGACGGGACGGCCGGTCCGACGGGCGGGGAGGGCGGAGCCTCGCCCGTCCACAGCAGCAGTGCGGGGGTCAGGACGGGCCGGTGCCAGTCCCGGACGGCGGCGAGTTCGGTGCGGGCCGTCCCGCACGGCCCGCACCCGGCGAGGTGGTCGGCGAGCCCGGGTTCCGGGGCGGCGGCGCGGCGGACGGTGTCGCCGAGCCGGGCGACCAGCTGGCGGCAGGCCCGGGCCGGGACACGGGCCACGTACACCTGGAGGTAGGTGTCGAACAGGGCGGCCCGGGCGGGCGGCGCGGGCGGACGCAGGTCCCCGTCCGGGCCGAGGCCGTGCCAGAGCTCTTCCTGCCGGTGCGCGGGCAGCCGGCGGAAGGCCTGCAGCAGCGGCGCCTCCTGTTCGACGGCGGCCAGGGCGCCGGCGAGGCCCGCCCCCGGGTGGCGGGCGGCCGCGGCGTGCAGCCAGCCGCGGAAGCCGGCCGACAGCTCGGCCTCCCGTCCGGTGTCGGCCCACCGTGCGGCCGTGCGGCGGAGCGCGGCGACCAGCTCCGGCCGCGGGGCGCCGGCCGTCGGGAGCGTCCGGGCGGCCTCGTCGACCAGTCGGCGGGCGGTGGCCCCGTCCGGGCAGCACAGGCGGGCGTAGCCGAGGACGGCGGCCCGGTGGCGGTCGGTGGGACTGGGGGAACGGCGGGCGGGCGTGCCGTCCGCGGGCGGGGGTGCCGCGTCCTGCATGGCTCTGTCCAGGGGTGTGTTCGTCCGGGTACCGGGTCGTCCGGTCCTGGTCGTCCGGGTGGGTGGGGTGGGCGGCCGTACCGGGCGGGGCCCGGTACGGCCGCGGGGGAGGGTGCCGGTCAGCCGCTCGGCGAGGCCGGGCCGGGGCCGGCGAACCGCACCGAGGTGCCGTCGACGGTGGCCTCGACCGGGTGGGCGTCCACGGGGAACAGGCAGCCCTTGGTCTCGCTGCAGGCGGCGTACCCGACCAGGACGGTGGCCGGGCCCTGCGCGGTCCGGTGCACCGGCAGGGTCACGGTGACCGGGCCGTCCGGGTAGACCGGCACCGGCGGCAGCCCGCCGGGCAGTCGGAGGTCGTGCACGGCGGCGCCGGTGGTGGGCCGCGCGGTCTGCTCCAGGCCGCCGCGCAGCTTCAGCGAGATCGGCCGCCCGATGCCGTCGACGCCGCCGGGCGGCAGGTCCAGGCTGTAGAGGTGGTAGCCGGCCGCGGTGGGGGTGAACACGGCGGTCAGCGTGCCGGCCGTGCCGTCCCACCGGTCGACGGAGAGGTCGACGGTGACGCCGTTCTCGGTGAAGCTCGCCGAGGACGGCCGCTGCGCCGGACCGCCGGTGGAGGCGCAGCCGGCGGCCGGGCCGAGCAGCAGCCCGGCCGCGAGCGCGGCCACCGAAGCCCGGACCGGTCTGCCCCGACGGCCGCCCTGACGGTGCGGCGGCCGACGCGCCGTCACTTCGCCCACTGGCGGAGGAAGCCGTCGAGGCCGGTCTCGGTCAGCTTCGGCAGGCCCGTCCGATTGGTGTTGGTGACGACCGTGTTCTTGGCGTCGACGACGATGATCACGGGGGTGCCGAAGCCGTGCGAGCTGTCGTAGCGGCCGAGGATCGCCATGTTGGTCCGGTTGTTCTCCAGGTCGATCTTCACCACGTGGTAGGAGGCGTCCAGGGTGCTGCGGATCCGGCTCTTGGCGAAGAGCCCGTCGACGGCCCGGCAGACGCCGCACTCGTTGGTGCCGAAGTCGAGCAGCACGCGCCGGCCGTCGGACTTCGCCAGGGCGAGCGCCGCGTCGACCTCCTTCTGGGCGTTCGCGGACGGGTTGTAGCCGGCCAGCGAGACCCGCTTGGTCGGGGCGGCCGAGGGTGGCGCGGACGCGGTCGCCGAGCGGGTGGGCGTCGCGCTCGCGGAGGGGCTCGCCGTGGTCGGTGCGGCCGTGGTCGGGCTCGGCAGCGGCGAAGGCAGGTCCTCGGCGGGCGCGGCGGCGCTCACCGGTGCGGCGGCGGCCGCGGCGTCGGAGGAGTCGGCCGGTCCGCAGGCGGCCAGTGAGGCGGCGGCGGTCAGCGCGGCGAGGACGGCTCCGAGGGATCTGCGGTCGAGGCTCATGGACGGTGCTCCCGGGGGCGGTGCCGCCCGGAGGCCCGGGGGAGGGCGGGAGGGCGGCGCGAGGGTGGGTGGTGCTCTTGCCCTGGGAGACCGCACCGGGGGCCGCGGATAACGGAAATCCGCGGCCCCGTCCGTCCCGGTGCCGACTACGGGAGGGTGAGGATCTCCGCGCCGTCGGTGGTGACCACCAGGGTGTGCTCGAACTGGGCGGTCCGCTTGCGGTCCTTGGTGACGACCGTCCAGCCGTCCTCCCAGATGTCGTAGTCGTAGCTGCCCAGGGTCAGCATCGGCTCGATGGTGAAGGTCATGCCGGGCTTGATCACCTCGGTGGCCCGCTCGCTGTCGTAGTGCGGGACGATCAGGCCGGAGTGGAACGAGGTGTTGATGCCGTGGCCGGTGAAGTCGCGGACGACCCCGTAGCCGAAGCGCTTCGCGTAGGACTCGATGACCCGGCCGATGACGTTGATCTGGCGGCCCGGCCTGACCGCCTTGATCGCCCGGCCGAGCGCCTCCCGGGTGCGCTCGACGAGCAGCTTGGACTCCTCGTCGACGTTGCCGCACAGGTAGGTGGCGTTGAGGTCGCCGTGCACGCCGTGGATGTACGCGGTGGCGTCGATGTTGACGATGTCGCCGTCCTGAAGGACCGTCGAGTCCGGGATGCCGTGGCAGATCACCTCGTTGATCGAGGTGCAGATCGACTTCGGGAAGCCGCGGTAGCCGAGGTCGGACGGGTAGGCGCCGTGGTCGCACATGTAGGCGTGCGCGACCGCGTCCAGCTCGTCGGTGGTCACGCCCGGCGCGATGAGCTTGGCCGCCTCCTCCATCGCCCGGGCGGCGATCCCGCCGGCGATCCGCATCTTCTCGACCGTCTCGGCGCTCTGCACCTCCGGGCCGGTGTACGGCGCGGGCGCGGGCCTGCCCACGTACTCCGGGCGCGCGATGTGCGCGGGAACCTTGCGGGTGGGGGACACGGTGCCGGGTACGAGAGCCATGCCGCGAGTCTATCCGTCGGCCCCTCGCCGACCCGGCCGTGCGGGCGGGTGCGGGGCGGGTGGTACGCCGTGTGTACGGGCGCGGCGCCGGGAAAGGATCACCCCGGACGACGAAGCGAACAGGAGCAGCTCACATGCCCATGGGATTCGGCCGCAAGGCCACCGGGAAGCCCGGCGAGTGGTTCTACTGCATCAAGCACGGCAAGGTCGAGGAGGGCCCGGAGTGCCCGGCCAAGGACCGGCTCGGCCCGTACGCCACCCCCGGCGAGGCCGCCGCGGCGCTGGAGATCGCAGCGGAGCGCAACCGGGAGTGGCAGAACGACCCGCGCTGGCACGACGGGCCGCCCGAGGGCGCCGACGAGGACTGAGCGGGCGGGCCCGCCGCGGCCGATCCGCCGTCAGACCGCCGGCACCGGCTCCCGCCCGCCGGCGTCGCGGTCCTCGGCCGCGGCCCGCACGGCCGCCGCGTTGGGGTCCGTCCGGTCGTCGTAGGCGAGCAGGCTCGGCAGGGCCACGGCCAGCAGCGCGACACCCAGCACGCAGACCGCGCCGCCGCTCCAGACCGCCCCGCGCACACCGATCAGCCCGGCCGCGCCGCCGGCCCGGACCTGGCCCAGCTGCGGGCCCACCGAGTAGCTGAGCAACTCCACCCCGGCGAGCCGGCCGCGCAGTTCGTCCGGGATGGACTGGTTCCACAGGGTGGAACGCGCGATGCCGCTGATCTGGTCGGCGCCGCCGGCCGCGGCCAGGCAGAGCAGCACCAGCCAGATGTCGCCGGTCACACCGGCGAGCGTCATCGCGGCACCCCAGCCGAGGGCGGCGAGGACGAGCATCCGCCCGTGCCGGTGGATCCGGGAGGTCCAGCCGCTGGTCGCCGAGACGGCCAGCGCACCGGCCGCGGACGCGCCGTACAGCAGGCCGAGCGCCCAGCCGGCGTCCAACTCGGCGGCCAGGAAAGGGAAGATCGCCACCGGGAAGGCGAACAGCATCGCGCAGACGTCGATCGCGTACGTGCCGAGCAGGTCCTTGCGGCTCCACGCGTACCGGACACCGGCCGCGACCGCCCGCAGCGAGGGCCGTTCGGCGCCGGACGGTGGCGGCACCGCCCGGATCCGGGCGAGCAGCAGCAGCGAGACGCCGAAACTGGCGACGTCCAGCGCGAAGGCGGTCTGCACCCCGGCGACCGCCACCACCACACCGGCGAGCGCCGGCCCGGCCACCGAACCGACGTTCCGGTACAGCGAGTTCAGCGCGAACGCGGCCGTCAGCTGATCGTGCGGCACGATCCGCGGGGTGAGCGAGTCCAGCGCCGGGCGCTGCAGCCCGTCCACCGCCGCGACCATCGCGGCCACCACGTAGATCGGCCACAGCAGCGGCTGCGGCAGCAGCGCGTTGACCAGCAGCAGTGCGCTCAGCAGGCCGAGCCCGGCCTCCGAGAGCAGCACCAGCCGGCGGCGGTCCATCGCGTCCGCGAGCGCCCCGCCCCACAGGCCGAACACCACCAGCGGCACCAGCTCGACCGCGCCGACCAGGCCCACCTGGAAGGAGGAACCGGTGAGGTCCTTGATCTGCAGCGGCACCGCGACGTAGGTCAGGAAGCTGCCCAGGCTGCTCACGCAGCCGGAGCTCCAGAGCAGCCGGAAGTCCCGCGAGCTGCGCCACGGGGCGGTGTCGGGGAGCAGTCCGCGCAGGGCGGTGCGCAGCCGTTTCGGGAGTGGTGGGGGTGGTACGGACGTCACGGTCGGCCATCCTCGGTCGGCCGGGCGCGCCGGGCAACCGATTTACCGGCCGTGCACCACCGATCGCCGCACCGCTCTCCGCGCCACCGGTCGTCGCGCGGCCGGTCCGCGGGACCGGATCACCAGCGCAGCACCGGCGGCGCGACCAGGCGTTCGGCGAGCCCGGCCAGCCGGCTGCGCAGCCCCCGGGCGGGCCGCGCCGAGGCGGCCGCGCCGACCAGGTGCTGCACCAGGTCGAACGGGCCCTCGCCGGCCACCGGCACCGCCAGCCGCTCGTGGGCGAGCGCGCCCAGTTCGGCGTCGCCTGCGTCCAGGGCGAGCACCGTGGCACCGCCGCGCCGGGCGTCCTCGACCCGCTCCAGCAGCCCCTGGCCCGGTTCGTGCGGCGCCACCACCAGCACCGTGCTGTTGCGCGGCGCCTCGCCGAGCCGCCGCAGCCCGTGCGCCAGGTGCGCCGGGGCCGCCGCCGGGACCTCGTGCCGCACCAGCAGCGGGGCCAGCCCGGCGACGCCGCAGTGCGCCGCCTCCTCGTCCAGGTGCGCGGCCAGGTGCCACGGTTCGTAGCGCTCGGTGCCGACCAGCAGCAGGCCCGCCGCGGTGCGCCGGGTGACCGATCGGTGCAGCGCCCCGCCGAAGGCCCGGGTGACGTCCAGCAGGCCGGTGCCGGCCAAGGTCGCGCTCAGTGCGGAAAGTCTCACCGCGTCCATGCGGCACAGCATGGAGGAGCGGCCGGTGCTTTGGCAGGATCTTGTCCATGACGCAACCCGAATCGGTGAATCCGGCCGCCGCGGCGGCCCCCGCTCCGCTCGACGTGTCCTCGCTCGTCGTGGGTGTCCTCGGCGGCACCGGCGACCAGGGCCGCGGCCTCGCCTACCGGCTGGCCAAGGCCGGCCAGCAGGTGGTCATCGGCTCCCGGACGGCCGAACGGGCCGTGGCCGCCGCCGAGGAGCTCGGACTCGGCGTGCGCGGCGCGGACAACGCGGCCTGCGCCCGGGAGAGCGACATCGTGATCGTCGCCGTGCCGTGGGACGGCCACGCCGGCACCCTCGCGGCCCTGCGCGAGGAACTCGCCGGCAAGATCGTGGTGGACTGCGTCAACCCGCTCGGCTTCGACAAGCAGGGCGCCTACGCGCTGAAGCCGGAGGAGGGCAGCGCCGCCCAGCAAGCCGCCGCCCTGCTGCCGGACTCCCGGGTGACCGCGGCCTTCCACCACCTGTCGGCGGTGCTGCTGCAGGACGCATCGATCGAGGAGATCGACACCGACGTGATGGTGCTCGGCGAGGACCGCGCCGCCACCGAGATCGTGCAGGCGCTGGCCGGGCGGATCCCCGGCATGCGCGGCATCTTCGCCGGACGGCTGCGCAACGCCCACCAGGTCGAGTCGCTGGTCGCCAACCTGATCTCGGTGAACCGCCGCTACAAGGCGCACGCCGGTCTGCGGATCACCGACGTCTGAGCCGTTCCGGGAGGGGACCAACGGCCGCCACAGGTCCCCTCCCGCAGGTCCGGACGACCCGCGGGAGGGGGTCTCGGCCCCGGCGCGGGCACCGGTCGGTGAGAATGGGGTGTCCGCTGCCGCCGGCCCAGGCCGGCGGTGCCCCCACCCAGGAGAGTCCCGCCATGCCCCGCAACGCCCTGCTCGCCTCGATCGTCCTCGTGCTCGCCGTGACGGCCGCCGTCGTCTCCTTCGTCGAGGGCAACTGGTTCGGCGTGATCTGGGTGCTGATGGCCGGCGTCGCCTCGAACATGGCCTGGTACTACATCCGCAAGGACCGCCAGGACCGCGCCGCGGCCGCCCGGGCCGAGCAGCAGCTCTGAGCCGGCGGGGTCACTCCCAGAAGCGGAACAGGAACTGCCCGACCACCGGGTAGGCCTTGGAGACGCCGAACAGGTCGGTGATCACGAAGACCAGGTCGGAGAACCAGCGGCTGGCCGCGGTCTGCCAGAAGATCACGAACACCGCGAGCATGCCGTACGGCGCGAACGGCTCGATCGCGCGGCGGGTCTTCAGCGACAGCCAGGGCTCGACGATGCCGTAGCCGTCCAGCCCGGGCACCGGCAGCAGGTTCAGCAGCGCCGCGCTGACCTGCAGGAACGCCAGGAATCCGAGGGCCGCGGGGAAGGCCGAGACGATCAGCTCCTGGCCGTTCAGCACCGCCGGGTGCGCCGGGTCGTCGAACACCCCGGAGCTCACCAGGACGAGCAGGCCGATGCCGATCACCACGTTCACCAGCGGGCCGGCCGCGGAGATCAGGCTGTGCTTGACCCGGCCGCGGATCCGGTGCCGCTCGATGTACACCGCGCCGCCGGGCAGGCCGATCCCGCCCATGATCACGAAGATCACCGGCAGCACGAAGCTCAGCAGCGCGTGCGCGTACTTGAACGGGTTGAGCGTCAGGTAGCCCTTGGCGCCGATGGTGATGTCCCCGCTGTGCAGGGCGGTGCGCGCGTGCGCGTACTCGTGCAGGCAGAGCGAGACCATCCAGCCCGCCACCACGAACAGGAACACCCCGAAGCGGGGATTGCCGAAACCGCTCACCACCGCCCACGCGGAGGTGACCAGGGTCGCGAGCAGCACCCAGAAGACCGGGCTGATCCGGCTCTCCTCGCTGCGGCGCTGCGTGGTGGCGAAGGTCATGGTGCGAAAGCTCCGTGGATGGCCGGGGGCGGGCAGGGGACGATCATGCCGCGCGGCTCGCGACCGCGACAAGCCGTCACCGAAGAACGCACCGCACCCGCCCACGGTTCCACCGGTGCGAATATCCGTGCGCCCGCCACGCTGCCCGTCGACCAGAATGGGCCCGTGCACTACGGCATCCTCGGCACCACCACCGCCCACCACGACGACGGCACCCCGGTACCGCTCGGCGGCGCCCGGTTGCGCGCCCTGCTGGCCGCGCTCGCCCTGCGCCAGGGCAGGCCCGTCCCGGCCGACCTGCTGGTGGACGAGGTGTGGGGCGACGAACCGCCGCAGGACTCCTCCGCCGCCCTGCAGACCCTGGTCGGCCGGCTGCGCCGCACCATCGGCCGCGAGGAGATCGGCTCCGGGCCGGCCGGCTACTGGCTGACCGGCCGCACCGACGCCGACGACTTCCTGCGGCTCGCCGCCGACGGCCGCCGGGCGCTCGCCGCCGGCGACCACCGGGAGGCCGCCGACCGGCTGCACAGCGCGCTCGCCCTGTGGCGCGGCCCGGCCCTCGCCGACCTGCCGGACCGGGCCGGGCCCGCCGTCCGGCTGGAGGCCCGGCGCGAGGAGGCCCGCCGGCACCGGATCACCGCCGACCTCGCCCTCGGCAACACCGCCGACCTCACCGCCGAGCTCGCCGAACTCTGCGAACTGCACCCCCTCGACGAGCAGCTGCACGCGCTGGCGATCCGCGCCCTGCGCGCCGAGGGCCGCACCGCCGAGGCCCTGCAGCGCTACGAGGACACCCGCCGCATCCTGGCCGACCGGCTCGGCACCGACCCCGGCCCGGAGCTGCGCGCCCTGCACGCCGAACTGCTGGCA
Source organism: Kitasatospora sp. NPDC085895 (assembly GCF_040702125.1). Classification (NCBI taxonomy): domain Bacteria; kingdom Bacillati; phylum Actinomycetota; class Actinomycetes; order Kitasatosporales; family Streptomycetaceae; genus Kitasatospora; species Kitasatospora sp. NPDC085895. The sequence continues at coordinate 17,482 of NZ_JBFBJY010000012.1, forward strand.
CCCGCACCGGCCGCGCCCGCCGCCGTGCCCGCCCCGGCCGCCGGCACCCGGGCCGTCCCGACCGCGCCTGCTGCTGCCGTCCCGGCCGGCAACCTCCGCCCCCGGCTCACCAGCTTCGTCGGCCGGGACGGCGACCTCACCGCCCTCGGCCGCGCCCTGACGGCGGGCCGGCTCACCACGCTCACCGGCCCCGGCGGCTCCGGCAAGACCCGGCTCTCGGTGGAGGCCGGCCGCGCCGCCCAGCACGGCGGCTCCTGGCCGGACGGCGTCTGGATGGTCGAGCTCGCCCCGCTGGAGGACTCCCTCGCCGTCCCTGGCGCGGTGGCCGCCGCGCTCGGCCTGCGCGAGACGGTGCTGCACACCGGCGGCGCCGTCGCCGAGGTGATGGACGCCCGCCGCAGCGACCCCGTCCGCCGACTCGTCGAGCACTGCGCCGCGCGCCGGATGCTGCTCGTCCTCGACAACTGCGAGCACCTGGTGCAGGCCGCCGCCGAGCTCGCCGACCGGCTGCTCGCCGAGTGCCCCGGGCTCACCGTCCTCGCCACCAGCCGGGAGCCGCTCGGCGTCCCCGGCGAGGCGGTGCTGCCGGTCGAGCCGCTGCCCGACCCGGCCGCGCTGCGCCTGCTCGCCGAACGCGGCGCCGCCGCCCGGCCCGGCTTCGACCCCGCCGAGGACCCGGAGGCCTGCGCCGAGATCTGCCGCCGCCTGGACGGCCTGCCGCTCGCCATCGAGCTCGCCGCCGCCCGGCTGCGCGGCCTGACCCCGCGCCAGCTCGCCGACCGCCTCGACGGCCGGTTCGCCCTGCTCACCGCCGGCTCCCGCACCCTGCTGCCCCGTCAGCAGACGCTGCGCGCCGTCGTCGACTGGAGCTGGGACCTGCTCGGCGAACGCGAACGCGCCGTGCTGCGCCGGCTCTCCGTCTTCGCCGGCGGCTGCACCCTGGAGGCCGCCGAACAGGTCGTCGCCGACGGCACCCAGGTGCGCCGCGAGGACGTCGCCGACCTGTTGCTCTCCCTGGTCGACAAGTCCCTGGTGGTCGCCGACCTGGAGAACGGGCCGCGCTACTGGATGCTGGAGACCATCCACGAGTACGCCGCCGAGAAGCTCGCCGGGTCCGGCGGCGACGGCGCCGCGCTGCGTCACGTCCGCCACTACCGCGAGCTCGTCCGGATCGCCGACTTCCACATGCACGGGCACGAGCAGGTCGTGCGCCTCGCCGAGCTCGACGGCGAGCAGGAGAACATCCGGGCCGCGCTGCGCACCGCCGCCGAGCTCCGGGACGAGGAGGAGCTGCTCGTCCTGGTGCTCGGCATGAGCTGGTTCTGGTCGCTGCGGGACAACCGCCGGGAGGCCCGCGAGTGGTACGACGCGGTCTGCGCGCTCGGCCCCGACGCCTTCGCCGACGACGCGCCGCGGCCGGTGCCGCTGGAGGCCGGCCCCCTGGACGCACCGCCGCCGCTGTCGCAGGAGATGCTGGACGAGGCCCGTCGTCAGGTCCACCTGCACCGCCTGATCGACCAGTTCACCGGCAACATGGCGGCGATCGGCGACCCGGCGGTGATCGAGCTCGCCACCCGGGTGCTGGCCACCTACACCCCGGACCTGCCGCAGTCCTACCGGTTCCCCGCGCTGCTGCGGGTGTTCGCGGTCTTCCTCTCCGGCGAGCTGGACCGGATGCGCGACACGATGGACGCCGCCGTCGACGGCTGCCGCCGGTACGGCCGCCCGCTGGACCTCGCCTTCGCCCTGCAGCTGCGCGCCCGGCTGCTCAACGACTGGGTCGGCGGCCTCGACCAGGCCGTCGCCGACAGCGCCGAGGCACTGGAGATCTTCACCCGGCTCGGCAACCGCTGGGGCATGTCCGAGGCCCTCTCCGCGCAGGCGGAGAACGCCGCCAAGCAGGGCGACGGCCGACGGGCGGCCGAGGCCTACCGGCAGGCCATCGAGATCGCCGCCGAGCTCGGCGCCTGGCAGGAGGTGCCGCTACTGGAGGTCCGGCTCGGCGAGGCGCTGTTCGAGTTCGACGAGGCGGACGGCGAGCGGCGGATCCGGGAGGCGCTGGAGTCCGTCCGGGCCGCCAACCACGCGGCCGACGGCACGATGCTCTACGGCCGGCTGGTGCTCTGCAACATCCACACCCAGCGCGGGGACTACCCCGGGGCACTGGAGGAGCTCGACCGGCTGGTGATGAACAACCAGGCGTTCGGGCCGATCGTGCCGGGGGTGTTCGAGGGCATCGTCGGCTGCATCCGCGGCTGGGTCACCGCCCGGGCCGGTGACGCCCCGCGCGGCCTGGAGCTGCTCGCCGAGGGCCGCCGGGAGATGAAGGGGGTGCCCGGCGGGGCGACCGCCTTCGCCGAGCACATGGCGGTGATGCTGATGCTGCCGGCCACCGGCATCGTGCTGGCCCTCGCCGAGCAGCAGGAGGACCCGCGGCCGGCGGCCCGCCGGGCGGCCGTGCTGCTCGGCGCCCACGACGCCCTGCACGGCAGCCGCGGCTCGTACATGGAGCGCCGGGAGCGCGACCGGATGGCGCAGGTGCTGACCGGCATGCTCGGCGAGGAGGGGTACGCGGCCGGGTACGCCGAGGGCGGCCGCCTCACCCTCTCGGAGGCGGCCGCCCTGATGGACGACCCCGGCGCCCCCTGACGCCGGGTCAAGGTCCTTGCCGTCAGGTCCGCTTGCGGAAGCGGGCCACGGCCAGCGGCGCGGTGACGGCGGTGATCGCCACCGACCAGACGACCACGATCGTCACCGAGTGGGTGAGCGGGCCGCCGTTGATCAGGTTGCGGCAGGCGTCGGCGAGTGCGGACAGCGGGTTGTACTCGGTGAAGGCCTGCAGCCAGCCCGGCATGGTGCTGGTCGGGGCGAAGATCGAGCTGCCGAACTGCAGCGGCATCATGACCAGCATGCTGACGCCCTGCACGGCCTGGGCGCTGCGCAGCGACATGCCGAGCAGCATGGAGATCCAGATGATCGACATGCCGAACAGCAGGGACAGGCCGACCGCGGCGAGCAGGTGCAGGAAGCCGGTCTTGATCTCCAGCCCGAGGACCATCGAGAAGGCGATGAGGATGGTGAAGGAGACCAGGCCGCGGCAGGTCTCCGCGACGATCTTGGAGAGCAGCACCGAGGCCCGGCCGATCGGCAGGGTCCGGAAGCGGTCCATCACGCCGGTCTGGAAGTCGCTGTTGAGTCCGGTGCCGACGGCCATCGCCAGGTTGAGGCCGGTGGTGCCGAGCAGGCCCGGGATCATGTACTGGATGTAGTCGTGCTGGCTGCCGGAGACCGCGCCGCCGAAGACGTAGACGAACAGCACGGTGAAGATGATCGGGATCAGCAGCGCGTCGAGCATCGACTCGGGGTCGGCCTTGATCCGCATCAGGTTGCGGCGGGTCAGCGCGCCGACGTGGCGCAGGTGTCCGGCCGCCCCGATCCGCGGGTCGTCCGCGTGGGCGGTGGCGGGGGCGAGGGTGGCGGCGGTCATGCCACGGGCTCCTTGTCGAGGATCGGGGCGGCGGGGGCGGACGGCTTGCCGGTGATGGCGAGGAAGACCTCGTCGAGGCTGGGGAGCTTGGTGTCGATGCCCGCGATGCCGAAGCCGCGGGTGCCGAGGACGCCGACGACGGCGGTGAGCTGGTCCTCGCCGGTGAGCTGCACGGAGAGCAGCCCGGTGTCGGCGGAGAAGGTGGCGGCGACGCCGGCCTCGTGCAGGCAGCGGGCCATCTCGGGCAGCTCGGCCGGGTGCAGCGGGCGGACCTGCAGGGTCTGGCCGCCGACCTGGGTCTTGAGCTCCTCGATGCCGCCGGCGGCGATCACCCGGCCGCGGTCGATCACGGTGAGCTCGTGGGCGAGCTGCTCGGCCTCCTCCATGTACTGGGTGGTCAGCAGCACGGTGGAGCCCTCGGCGACCATCCGCTGGACCTCGTCCCAGACCTCGTTGCGGGTGCGCGGGTCGAGGCCGGTGGTGGGCTCGTCCAGGTAGAGCACCTTCGGCCGGCCGATCATCGAGGCGGCGAGGTCGAGGCGGCGGCGCATGCCGCCGGAGTAGGTCTTGGCGGGCCGCTTGGCCGCCTCGGTGAGCGAGAAGCGCTCCAGCAGCTCGGCGGCGCGGGTCCTGGACTCCTTGGCCGAGAGGTCGAGCAGCCGGCCGATCAGGTAGAGGTTCTCGTAGCCGGAGAGCAGCTCGTCCACCGAGGCGTACTGGCCGGTGAGGCCGATGGTGCGGCGCAGCTGCTTGGGCTGGCGCAGCACGTCGTACCCGCCGACGAAGGCGGTGCCCGCGTCGGGCTTGACCAGGGTGGAGAGGATCCGGACGAGGGTGGTCTTGCCGGCGCCGTTCGGGCCGAGCAGGCCGAGCACGGTGCCCTCGCGGACGGTCAGGTCGACGCCGTCGAGCGCGCGGGTGGCGCCGAAGGTCTTGACGATGCCGCGGACCTCCACGGCGTGGTTGCGGGGCCCCCGGTCGTTCGGGGCGGTGGCGATCGGTGTCATGTCCCACAGACTGCCCGGGCCCGCTGTCGGCGCTCTGTCGTCCGGCTGTCAGCGCGGGGCGGCCCGCCGTCGTCCGCCGCCGGCCGCTGTCATGCCGCCGGCACGCCGCTGTCGGGGCCCGGAACGCCGACGGCGCACCCGCCGCGGGGCGGGTGCGCCGTGCTGCCGGGCCGGCCGGTGGCCGTCCGGGGTCAGCTGAAGCTGTGCTCGGGCGCCGGGAAGGTGCCCGCGGTGACCTCGGCCGCGAACTCGCGGGCGGCGTCGCCGAGGACGGCCCGCAGGTCGGCGTACTGCTTGACGAACTTCGGCACCCGGCCGGCCGTCATGCCGGCCATGTCCGTCCAGACCAGCACCTGGGCGTCGGTGCCGACGCCCGCGCCGATGCCGACGGTCGGGATCGCCAGCTGCTCGGTGACCTGGGCGGCGAGCTCGGCGGGTACCGCCTCCAGCACCACGGAGAAGGCGCCGGCCTGCTGCACGGCCTTGGCGTCGCGCAGCAGCTGGTGGGCAGCTTCGTCGCCGCGGCCCTGGACGGGGTAGCCGCCGAAGGCGTGCACGGACTGCGGGGTGAGGCCGATGTGGGCCATCACCGGGATGCCGGCCTCGACCAGCAGCTCGATCGAACGGGCGCTGCGCTCGCCGCCCTCCAGCTTCACCGCGCCGACGCCGGCCTCCTTCATCAGGCGGGCGGCGTTGTGCATCGCCTGGGCCGGCGACTCCTGGTAGGAGCCGAAGGGCATGTCGCCGACGACGAGGGCCCGCTTGGTGCCGCGGACGACGGCCGCGGAGAGCATCACCATCTGGTCCATCGTCACCGGCACGGTGTTCTCGTAGCCGAGGTGGCAGTTGCCGGCCGAGTCGCCGACGAGCAGCACCGGGATGCCCGCCTCGTCGAAGACACCGGCGGTCAGCGCGTCGTAGGCGGTCAGCATCGCCCAGCGCTCGCCGTGCTGCTTGGCCCTGGCCAGGTCGCGCACGGTCACGCGCCGGTTGGTGATGCCGCCGTAGAGCACGGTGCCTTCCTGCGACTGGGCAGGCTGAAGCGGAGAAGCGTTCATCGAACAGGCTCCTGAAGGGTTGTCGTCTCGTGGCGCCGTACGGCGTCCCCGGATCTGCTCCCATGCTTGCACGCCGCCCGCCCGCCGCAAAGACCCGGGGCACGGGCCGTCCGTCACGCTCCGCCCGCCGTCCGGCCCGGAACCCTTTACCCAGAGTTTGCGATACGGGTCCGTCTCGTATCGAAAAAAGGGCTACGCTTGAGCCGAACGGGTTACGAGACGCCATCGGCTCGTAAGTCCGCACAGGTCTTTTTCGTACGGACGGGGAATCCACACCATGACCACCGCTGCGCCACCGCACACGTCCGAAGCAGTCCACCGCCGACGCTGGGCGATCCTGGGCACCCTGATCCTCGCCCTGCTCGTCGTCGTGCTCGACAACTCGATCCTCAACGTGGCGATGAAGACGATCGCCCAGCCCGCCCCCACCGGCCTCGGCGCCAGCCAGAGCGACCTCGAGTGGGCGATCAACTCCTACACCCTGGTCTTCGCCGGCCTGCTCTTCACCGCCGGCCTGCTCGGCGACCGGCTCGGCCGCAAGTGGTCCCTGCTCGGCGGCATGGCCGTCTTCGGCCTCGGCTCGCTGCTCTCCGCGATCGCCGACAGCCCCGGCCAGCTCATCGCCTTCCGCGCGGTCATGGGCCTCGGCGGCGCCTTCGTGATGCCCGCCACCCTCGCGATCATCATGAACGTCTTCGACCGCAAGGAGCAGCCGAAGGCGATCGGCATCTGGGCCGGCGCGGTCGGCCTCGCCATCGCCATCGGCCCGATCACCGGCGGCCTGCTGATCGAGCACTTCTGGTGGGGCTCGGTCTTCCTGGTCAACGTCCCGATCGTGGTCGTCGCCCTGGTCGCCATGTCGGTCCTGGTGCCGAACTCGAAGGACCCCAAGCCCGGCAAGCTCGACCCGATCGGCGTGGTGCTCTCCGTCATCGGCCTGGTCGCGCTGATCTACGGCATCATCAAGGGCGGCGAACTCGCCGACTTCACCGCCCCCGGCGCCTGGGTGCCGATCCTGGTCGGCGTGGTCGCGCTCGCCGCCTTCGTCCTCTTCGAGCGGCGCACCGCCCACCCCGCGCTGGACGTCACCTGGTTCCGCAACCGGGTGTTCTCCGCCTCGGTCGTCGTCATCGGCGTGGTGTTCTTCGCGCTGATGGGCGTCTCCTTCTTCGGCGTCTTCTACACCCAGAGCGTCCGCGGCTACAGCGCCCTGCAGTCCGGCATGCTGATGCTGCCGCTGGCCGCCGCCCAGATGGCCTTCGCCCCGCGCGCCCGGCTCGTCGTCGACCGCTTCGGCGTCCGCGCCACCTGCGCCGGCGGCATGGCCCTGATCGTGGTCGGCTTCCTCGGCTACCTGCTGCTCGGCACCACCACGCCGATCTGGGTCCTGGTCGTCATCGGCTTCGTGATGGGCGCCGGCATGGCCCACGTCATGCCGCCGGTCACCGTCGCCATCATGGGCTCGCTGCCCCGCGAGAAGGCCGGCGCCGGCTCCGCCATCAACAACACCTTCCGCCAGGTCGGCGGCTCGCTCGGTGTCGCCGTGCTCGGCGCGGTGCTCTCCACCGTGTACCGCGACGGCATGAGCGACCACCTCGACAAGCTGCCCGCCGGCATCCGCGAGAAGGCCGGCGAGTCCCTGGAGGCCACCCTCGCGGTCGCCGACCGCACCCGGACGCCGGGCCTGGTCGCCCCCGCCGAGGACGCCTTCGTGCACGCCATGCACGTGGTCGCCGGCCTCTCCGCCGGCATCACCGCCCTCGGCGTGGTGCTCGCCCTGGTGCTGCTGCCCGGCAGGGCACAGGCCGCCCCGGCCGCCGGCCCCGCCGCGGACGCCTCCCCGGCCGACAGCGAGCCGCGCCCGACCAGGGTCTGAGCACGTCAGGAGAGAATGGCGCCATGCACACCGAACCGACCGTCTCGGCATGCGGCGCCGACGAGGACGGCCCCGCCGCGGAGCTCTGCGCCCCGCGCCGGGGCCGCCCGCGCAGCGAGGCCGCCGAACAGGCCATCTTCGCCGCCGTCGAGGACCTGATGGAGTCCGGCAAGAGCCTCTCCGAGCTGTCCGTCGAGCGGATCGCGGCCGCCGCGGGCGTCGGCAAGGCCACCATCTACCGGCGCTGGCCCAACAAGGAGGCCCTGCTGGTCGAGGTCGTCGCCCGGCTGGAGTCGCCGCTGCCCGAGCCCAGCGGCGGCACCGTCCGCGAGGAACTCGTCCGCATGGTCGACTACATGCGCAAGCGCGGCCTCGCCAAGCGCTCCCGCTGGATGCTCAAGTCCGCGCTCAGCCAGATGAACGCCTGGCCCGAGCTGCGCGAGACCTACCAGGAGCAGGTGGTCAAACCCCGCCGCGAACTCGCCCGGGCCATCGTCCGCCGCGGCGTCGACGAGGGCGTGCTCCGTTCGGACCTCGACGTCGAGCTGGTCTGCGAGATCATCATCGGCCCGATCCTGCTGCGCTCGGTGCTCTGGGACGAGGCCCCGCTGGACGACCCGGACCTCGCGGAGCAGATGGTCGACGCCGTCCTCAACGGGGTCGGCGCACAGCCGTCCGGAGGGCGTTCCCGCTGATCGGTGGCGTGCCGCAACCTTCCGGTGGCTCCCGCGCGTCCATGCCGTCATAGGCTGAGCCGAGAATACGACCGGGCGTGTGCCGGGAGGGTCCCCGTGACCCGCCGCACACGCCCGACCGGCGCGGCCGGAAGAGGCACGGACCATTCCGGCGGTACGAGACGCCGGGTGCGGAGGAGCGGGGCGCATGGTGCAGGCGGACGAGGCAGTGGCAGCAGCCGACGGCGCACCGGCCCCACCGGCCGGCGGCCGCCGCTGGCTGGACCCGCGCCGCGGCTGGGTCACCGCCGGCCTCGCCGTCCTCACCGCGCTGCTGCTGGCCTGCCACGCCCTCGTCCCCAACCGCTGGGGCAACCTCGGCAGCCTGCTGGAGACCTTCCTGCCCTGGCTGGGGCTGGCCGTGCCGGTGCTGCTCGCGGTCGGCCTGTGGCGCCGCTCGGCGACCGCGCTGACCGCGGTGCTGCTGCCGGCGATCGTCTGGCTGAACCTGTTCGGCGGCCTGCTGACCGACAAGGGCGGCGGCCGCGGCGACTTCACCGTGCTCACCCACAACGTGGCCGCCGCCAACAGCGACACCGCCGGCACCCTGAAGCTGCTGAACGGCTCCGGCGCCGAGATCGTCGCCCTGGAGGAGATCACACCGGGCGCGGTCGCCACCTACACCGCGGGGCTGGCCGCCCGGTACCCGTACCACGCCGTGCGCGGCACCGTCGGCCTGTGGTCGACGTACCCGATCGGCGACGTCCACGAGGTCGACATCAGGATCGGCTGGACCCGCGCCTTCCGGGCCGAGGTCACCACGCCGCAGGGCCCGCTCGCCGTCTACGTCGCCCACCTGCCCTCGGTGCGGGTCAAGTCGGAGAGCGGCTTCACGGCCGGCCGGCGCGACCACAGCGCACAGGCCCTGGGCGACGCCATCGAGGCCGAGCGGCTGAAGAAGGTCATCCTGCTCGGCGACCTCAACGGCACCATGAACGACCGCAGCCTGGCCCCGATCACCTCGCAGATGCGTTCCGCGCAGGGCGCCGCCGGCGACGGCTTCGGCTTCTCCTGGCCGGCCGGCTTCCCGATGGCGCGGATCGACCAGATCCTCAGCAAGGGCAAGCTGACCCCGACCGACTCGCAGGTGCTGCCCTCCGACGGCAGCGACCACCGCGCCGTCACCGCCACCTACCGCTACTGACCGGCCCGCCTCCGCCCCGAACGCCGCCCCCGCCGCCGACGGTAGGGGCGGCGTTCGGGGCCCGCGTCCCGCCGTGCCGTGCGACGATGGCAGGCATGGACGGACGCGACGTGGACCGGGCCCTCGGCGCGGCGCTGGACGTGCTGGTCCTCCACGAGGAGGACGACTGGTCCGTCCAGGCCGGCCCGCTGACCTGGACGTGCCGCGAGACGGCCGTGCACGTCGCGCACGACCTGCTGGCCTACGCCGGCCAGCTCGCCGCCCGGCCCCGCGAGAGCTACCTCCCCTTCGACCTGGTGGTCCGCCGGGAGGCGCCGGTGGACGAGGTGCTGCAGGTCGTCCGGGCCGCCGGCGGACTGCTGGTCGGCGCGCTCGCCGTCAGCGGACCCGAGGCCAGGGCCTGGCACTGGGGCCCGTGCGACCCGTCCGGCTTCGCGGCCATGGGCGTCGCCGAGACCCTGCTGCACACCTGGGACATCACCCGCGGCCTGCGGGTCGAGTGGCACCCGCCGGCCTCGCTCTGCGCCGCTGTGCTGGCCCGGCTCTTCCCGGACGCGCCGGGCGGCGAGCCGGCCGCCGTCCTGCTCTGGTGCACCGGGCGGGCCGTCCTCGGCGGCCGGCCGCGGCGCACCTCCTGGACCTGGCAGGCCTCGCTCGGCTGAGCGGGACCGCCGGACGGGGCCACGGGGTCAGCCGCGGCGCCAGCGGTTGGTGATCGGCAGACGGCGGTCCCGGCCGAAGCCCTTGGCCGAGATCTTCGGGCCCGGCGGGTACTGCCGGCGCTTGTACTCGGCGGTGTCGACCAGCCGGACCACCCTGTCCACCACCTCGGGCGGGAAGCCCTTGGCCACGATCGCGTCCCGGCCGAGGTCGCCCTCGACGTACAGGTCGAGCACGGTGTCCAGCAGGTCGTAGTCGGGCAGCGAGTCGGTGTCGACCTGGTCCGGCCGCAGCTCCGCGGACGGCGGCTTGCTGATGGTGTTCTCCGGGATCGGCGGCACCTCGCCGCGCGCCTCGGCGGCCTCGTTGCGCCACCTCGCCAGCCGGAAGATCAGCGACTTGTAGACGTCCTTGATGGGCCCGTACGCGCCCACCGAGTCGCCGTACAGCGTCGAGTAGCCGACCGCCAGCTCGCTCTTGTTGCCCGGCGCGAGGACGATGTGGCCCTCCTGGTTGGAGACCGCCATCAGCAGGGTGCCGCGCAGCCGGGACTGCAGGTTCTCCTCGGCCAGGCCGGTCAGCCCCAGCGAGCCCATGTAGGCGTCGAACATCGGGGCGATCGGCACGGTGCGGAAGTTGAGGCCGGTGCGGCGGGCCAGCTCGGCCGCGTCGTCCTTGGAGTGCTCCGAGGAGTACCGGCTCGGCATCGAGACGCAGTGCACGTTCTCCGCGCCGACCGCGTCCACCGCGATCGCGGCGACCAGCGCCGAGTCGATGCCGCCGGACAGGCCGATCAGCACCGACTTGAAGCCGTTCTTGCGGACGTACGCCCGGGTGCCCACGACCAGCGCGGCGTAGATCTCCGCCTCGTCGTCCAGCCGCGGCGCGACCTCCGCGGCGACCGGCTCGGCCGGGGCCGGCAGCGGCTCGCCGCCGAGGTCCACCCGCACCAGGTGCAGCCCGTCCGTGAGGATCAGGCCGTCGGTGTGCTCGGCGGAGGCGGCCGGCAGCTCCAGGTCGGTGAGCAGCAGCCGCTCCTCGAACTGCGGGGCCCGGGCGAGCACCGCGCCGTCCTTCGAGACCACCACCGAGTCGCCGTCGAAGACCAGCTCGTCCTGGCCGCCGACCATGTTCAGGTAGGCGAGGGTGCAACCCGCCTCGGCGGCCCGCCGCTGCACCAGGTCGAGGCGGACGTCGTCCTTGTTGCGCTCGTACGGGGAGCCGTTGACCACCAGCAGCAGGCCGGCCCCGACCTCGCCGGCGGCGGTGGCGCGGCCGCCGTCCTGCCAGATGTCCTCGCAGATCGCCAGCGCGACGTCCACCCCGTGCAGGGTCAGCACCACCAGCTGGTCGCCCGGGACGAAGTAGCGGTACTCGTCGAAGACGCCGTAGTTGGGCAGGTAGTGCTTGGCGAAGCGGGTGACCACCTCGCCGCGGTGCAGCACCGCGGCGCAGTTCTGCGGGGAGCCGGCCGGGCGGTGCAGGCGCGGCGAGTCGTGGTCGGAACGGCCCAGGTAGCCGACCACCACCGGCACCTCGCCCAGGCCCTCGTCCCGCAGCCGGGCGGCGAGCTCCACCAGGGCGGTGCGCGAGGCCTCCACGAAGGAGCCGCGCAGGGCGAGGTCCTCGACCGGGTACCCGGTCAGGGCCATCTCGGGGAAGGCGACCAGCTGGGCGCCCGCGTCGGCGGCCTGCCGGGTCCAGCGCACCACCTCGTCGCTGTTGCGGGCGATGTCGCCGACCCAGGGGTCGTTCTGGCACAGGGCGAGACGCAGATTCGGCATGGCCCCGAGTGTAATCGTCTAACTGACGTTATGTCGCGGGGGGTATCCCCGGGGCCCGCCGTCCACCCTTCGGTCGGCGGCCACCCAGGGGTGGACGGCGGGCGATGATCCGCCATGATGGGATCGGTCGCGGGACCATGCGCCGCTCCGGCAGGCGCCCGCCGCCGCCGGGCGTAACACGGACGTAAAGAGCAGAGGTGAGACTGTCCCCATGGGCAAGCAGCAGGAGTTCGTGCTTCGCACGCTCGAGGAGCGTGACATCCGTTTTGTCCGGCTGTGGTTCACCGACGTCCTCGGGTTCCTGAAGTCGGTCGCAGTCGCGCCCGCCGAGCTGGAGCAGGCCTTCGAGGAGGGCATCGGCTTCGACGGCTCGGCGATCGAGGGCTTCGCCCGCGTCTACGAGTCCGACATGATCGCCAAGCCGGACCCGACCACCTTCCAGATACTGCCGTGGCGCTCCGAGACCCCGGGCACCGCGCGCATGTTCTGCGACATCCTCATGCCGGACGGCTCCCCGTCGTTCGCCGACCCGCGGTACGTGCTCAAGCGCACCCTGGAGAAGGCCTCCGCACAGGGCTTCACCTTCTACACCCACCCCGAGATCGAGTTCTTCCTCCTGAAGAACCTCCCCGGCGACGGCACCGCACCGATCCCGGCCGACCAGTCCGGCTACTTCGACCACACCCCGCGCGGCGTCGGCCACGACTTCCGCCGACAGGCCATCACCATGCTGGAGTCGATGGGCATCTCGGTGGAGTTCTCCCACCACGAGGGCGCCCCCGGCCAGCAGGAGATCGACCTCCGGTACGCGGACGCGCTCTCCACCGCCGACAACATCATGACCTTCCGCCTGGTCATGAAGGAGGTCGCGCTGGAGCAGGGCGTGCACGCCAGCTTCATGCCCAAGCCGTTCTCCGACCACCCCGGCTCCGGCATGCACACCCACGTCTCCCTCTTCGAGGGCGACCGCAACGCCTTCCACGAGTCCGGCGCCGAGTACCAGCTCTCCAAGGTCGGCCGCTCCTTCATCGCCGGCCTGCTCAAGCACGCCGCCGAGACCGCCGCCGTCACCAACCAGTGGGTCAACTCCTACAAGCGCATCTGGGGCGGCTCGCAGCGCACCGCGGGCGCCGGCGGCGAGGCCCCCTCGTACATCTGCTGGGGCCACAACAACCGCTCCGCGCTGATCCGCGTCCCGATGTACAAGCCCGGTAAGCAGGGCTCCACCCGCGTCGAGGTCCGCTCCCTCGACACCGGCTGCAACCCCTACCTCGCCTACGCCGTCACCCTCGCCGCCGGCCTCAAGGGCATCGAGGAGGGCTACGAACTCCCGGCCGGCGCCGACGACGACGTGTGGGCCCTCTCCGACGGGGAGCGCCGTGCGCTCGGCATCCAGCCCATGCCGCAGAACCTCGGCGAGGCCATCGACCTGATGCAGCGCAGCGAACTCGTCGCCGAGACCCTGGGCGAGCACGTCTTCGACTTCTTCCTGCGCAACAAGCGCCAGGAGTGGGAGGAGTACCGCTCCGAGGTCACCCCGTTCGAGCTGCGGAAGAACCTCCAGGTGCTGTAACCGCAGGTCAGAGCAGGTCTGAAACGCAAGGAGCCCCTCGGGCCGGCGGATCGCATCCGTCGGCCCGAGGGCGTTCTGTCGGGCGGCCAAAGGCGCTTCCTGTGAGGTGGATAGGTGTCGGGGTGGAGCAGGACGACCTGGTGATCGATGTGCGGGGATGCCGGATCGAGTCCCTGCGCGACTTCGTGGCGGCGGTCCGTGCGGTGGAGTCCGAGGCCTTTCCGGAGTGGCAGGGGTGGAGCCTGGACGCGTTGTGGGACACGTTCTGGACCGGCGGGATCTCCGACCTCATCGACAACAACTTCGTGGTCGTCCGCGCCGACCGGGGCGGGCTGCTGGTGCCCGGCAACCGTTCCGGCGAGGGCCTGGTGGAGCTGTTCGCCGAGGTGTCAGGGGCCCGCCTGGAACTCTTCGACTGACCTCTCGCTCCGCGTTGCCGGTGGATGCATCCCGCCGGCCCGAGGGGCGTTCTCAGGACTGTGGCCGGGGGTACCGGGTGGCCGGTGAACCCTTCCAGGTCGGCCGGGCGTCCTTCTTCTCGACCGCCACGCGTCAGGGAGAACAGACACGGCGGACAAGGGCGTCGAGCGGAACGGCGAGCAGGGTTCCGGCTCAGGACCCTGGTGGGCGGGGCGCGGGACGTGGGGAGCCGTCGGGCTGATCGTCCTGGGTGGAGTCGCGGCGGTCTGGGTCACCTTCGAGTTGCCCGGCGCCCCGGAGAACCGGGCGTCCGGCTACCACTGGGCCGCCAGGCTCGTCGCCGTCGGCCTGGTGGTCCTGGGCTGCACCGTGCTGGGCCGCCGCCGTGCCGGGTCCGCCGCCGTCGAGGAGGCGGGCAGCAGCAGGACTGATGCCGCGGCCCGGTGCCCCTCCCGGAGAGGGGTGTTCGTACGGGGTGCCGGTGCCGCCGCCGCGACCTACCGTCGACGTAGTTCGATGTCACACCGTCCCATCGCACAGTCAGGAGTCAGGCATGGCCGACTACGAAGTGCACGCCCAGGCCGCGATCGACATCCTTGCGCGGACCAAGATCACTGGCATCAACTCCACCAGCGAAACCCGCATTCAGGCGGCCCAGGTGGAGGCCCTGTTGGCGCTCGCCGCGGCCGTCGCCGGCCGTCATGCGGGAGCCGCGCCGCAGCCGCCGCAGTACCCGCCCCGCGTCGGCGGGTAGCCCCGCACCGGGACCGTCGGCTCGCTCCATGCGGTCCCGGTGCGGTGCCTGCGGTGCGGTCAGGAGACGGGCGTGACCGCCAGCCAGTTGCTGGACAGGCCGCCCTGGGCCAGGCCGGTGAAGGTGCCGTTGGTCTCGAGTCGCCCGGTGGCGATGTGGCCGTTGTCGGGGCGGTAGAAGAGCAGTTCGCTTGACATGGGATTCCTCGGTTGCCGTCGGGCAGCCGGCGCGCAGGGGGTGTCCCCCGGCCGGGTGGGTTCCTCGGCAGGGGGCGTCCGTCTGTGGGCATTCGCGGGGCCGCCACCGGCCACGTGACCTCGAACGACTGACGCGGGCATGTCGGATCATCGCGGAAAGTAGTGACTGCTCGGGTCCGTGCGAGGGGCTGACGGGGCGTAGCCTCCGGCGCTCCCGCCGGGTGCGGCGGCGACTGCCGGCGGCAGGTGGCGGGCCGCGGGGGCGGTGGCGTCGATATGATCATCACTGGTTCGAACGGGCTCGGGGGCGGGGAATGCGCGTGCGGGGACTGGCGTGGGCGGCCGTGGCGGCTGCCGGGCTGGTGGCGGTGACGGTGACGGGGTGCGGGGCGGACGGGGAGGTCGCGGCGGACACCGGCCGGCCGGCCCCCGTTCCGGTGGGGTCCTCGTGCGCGCCGTCGGTCGCGCCGGGGGCTTCGGAGGAGCCGGCTGCCGAGACGGCGCCCGGTGCGGTGGTGGAGGACGTCCCGGAGGAGGTCCGCTGCCTGCCGGGCGTGGCCCACGGGACGGTGCTGGTGCAGCCCTCGCCGTCCGGGCTGCCCCGCCGTTCGCTGATGGTGAGCGCGGTGGCGGGCGCCGATCACGCGCAGGCCTCGGAACTCTGCCGCAGGCTCACCGCGCTGGGCTACGGCCCGGGGGGCCGGCACGGGATGGAGTTGCTGAGCGTCGCCGGCGGCGGATCCGCCGGGACGTACCTGTCGAGCGCCGGGACGTCCGGGCGCGACTGCCTCCAGGTGGCCTGAGCCGGCGTCGGTCGGCGCGCGTCGGTCGGTGCGCGGCCGGTCAAGGCGCGTCGGGCAGGCCGACCGGCGCCGGCCGCTGGATCATCACCAGGTCGGACTCCAGGGTGGCGGGGGTGCTGCCCGGCGGCCGGGAGTGGAAGGCGCCGTCGTTGACCGACAGGTTGAGGATCGGGTAGGCGGCGAAGTCGGGGCCGACGCCGGTGCGGTCGGCGAAGGCGGCGGTGAGGCGGTTGCGGTCGGTGCCGATGTACCAGGTGGTGTTGTCGGCGCCGAACCTGGCACCGATGTAGATCCACTTCCCGGCGCCGACGTAGGGCGCGGTGAAGACGGTGTCGCCGCTGCGGACGTGGTTGACGAACTCGATGTTCTCCGGCCGGTCGGCGTGCCATTCGAAGACGTCGACCTCGTTGTGCCCGTCGCGCCAGGTCCACAGCGCGGGCCAGGTGCCGGTGTCGGCCTGCGGCAGGCGTATGTGGGCGAGCAGGAAGTCCCCGGTGCGGACCTGGACGCCGTTGCCGCCGGAGCTGCAGGAGTCGCCGGTGGTGAGCAGCCCGGTGTTCCAAGCGCCGTCCGGCCGCGGGGTGGCGGTGATGACGAGGTGGCCGGACGCGGCGGAGAGCGCGGCGGTGGTGAGCCGGTCGAGCTTCCAGGCGTTCGGGTTGTCGCTGCTGTCGGTGCACCGGGAGTAGGCGGCGGTCTGCCAGCCCCAGGTTCGCCCCGGGCCGACGTCCAGGGTGGCGAAGGTGTCCATGAAAACGATGCGGCCCGGTGCGGGGACGGCTCGGTGGGTACCGCCCGGGGCGGCGGCGAGCGCGGCCGCCAGCAGCAGGTGGAGCGGGTGCATGTCCCTCCTCGACCGGCAGCCGTCCGGCTGACGGCGGGGCTCCGGTGGTTTCACGATGCGCGGTCGGCCCGGCGGATACCCGTATCCAGAGCTGACCGGATGAATTGACGGAGAGCCGCGACGGCCGCGCTGTGTGATGAGCTGACAGCAGGCGGCTGCGTGGTACATCTGACTCATCCACCGGACCGCACCATCTCCCCGGTCGGCCGGAACCGTCGGACGGAACCCGTCCGTGGACGGAACAAAAAGGAGGCAGAGGGAATGTACGGACTCGCCCATACCGGTGTCGCCTCGCTCGCCATGCTGGCCATCGGGGGTGCGACCACCGCGGTCGGCGCGGCAGTGAAGTGGTTCGCACGCCGGTGACGCATTCGGTCACCGTGCTGATTCCGGCACACAACGAGGCGGATTTCATCGCGACCGCGGTGGAATCCGCCTTTTCTCAGAGCGTGCCGCCGCAGAAAGTCATCGTCATTGCTGATTCGTGTACGGACGGGACGGCGCGGATCGCCGCGGAATGCGGAGCCGAGGTCATCGAGGTCGGCTTCGCGAGCAAGCCCCGCTCGCTCAACCACGCCCTGGAGCGGGTCACCACCAGCCATGCCGCACTGCTGGACGCCGACGGTTACTTCGCCTCCCGGCAGGTCTTCGAGACCTGCCTGCGGGTGATGGACGAGCACGGCTACGGCGGCGTCTGCCTGTCGGTCACCCCGCACAGCAGCACCGGGCTCTTCCAGCGCTCCCGGTCCGTCGAGTGGGCCTCGGCGCACCGGATCTCCCGGATCGTCGAGACCTGGCACGGCTGGGTCGCGGTGCTCTCCGGCTCGGCCGGCCTGTACCGGGTGGACGACCTGCGCGCGGTCGGCGGCTGGTCCACCGACAGTCTCTGCGAGGACGTCGAACTCGCCCTCAAGATGAACCGCCACGGACGCCCGGCGGGCTTCGTCCGCGGCGAGTTCGTCGCCGTCCGCGACCCCCGCGGCTGGCGCGAGTACTGGGCCCAGACCCACCGCTGGGCCTCCGGCTGGGCCCAGGCCATCGACAAGCACAAGGGCCTGTTCTTCCGCAGCTGGGGGTTCACCAAGGTCTTCGGCGCCATGATGGTCGACAGCGCCCTGCTGGCCGCGGGCTACGTCTCGCTGCTCTACCACCTGGCCACCGGGTTCACCGAGTTCGACGCGGTGCGCTGGTTCGGCTCGTGGTTCCTGGTCATGGCGGCGGTCACCCTCACCACCGCCAGTCTCCAGCTCGGCGTGCGGCGGGCGCTCGCCTGCTACCCCGCCTACCTGCTGGTCGGCACGCTGGGCACCGCCTTCGCGCTCTGGGTGATGTTCCGCGAATGGGTGCTGGGCCGGCACCTGGTCTCCTGGACGGGCCGCCAGCGCCGGCGCACCGTCGTCACCCCGATCTCCGACCGCCGGCGCCGGGCCCTCGGCCTGCTCGGCTCCGGCGCCGGCTGGGGCACCGCCCTGCTCGGGGCCGTCCGCGGCGACACCGGCCTGGCCGCCGCCGGGATCGCGCTGGCCGTCGCGGTGCCGTTCGCCGCCCTCCCGTGGCGCCGGATCCGGCGGACGCTGCTGCTCGCCTAGCAGTTGTCGTCGAACGGCGCTCGGGTGGTCGATCCACGCGCCCCCGGAGGCATCCGTACGTCTTGAGGACAGCTCCTACAGGCCGGACGGGCCGCGGCACACCGCGGCCCGTAGGCTCGTAGACACGCACCCGTCGGACGGGCCGCGAACACCGGGAGGGGCGATGTCGGTGGATGAACGGACCGGCGGCCGGACCAGCCGTCTGGAGGTCCGGCTGGTGAGGCGCGGCTTCGAGGACCCGGACGCCGCCGTGGCGCGCCTGGCCGAACCGGCGCTCACCGGCCTCGCCGACGACTCCGTGCTGCTGGACTCGCTCGGCTCCACCGCCGACCCCGACCTCGCCCTGCTCGGCCTCGCCCGTCTGCTGGAGGCCCTCGACGAGCCCGAGCGGCACACCCTGCGCGACACCCTCACCACCGCCAAGCCGCTGCGCGACCGCCTGCTCGCCGTGCTCGGAGCCTCCGCCGCCCTCGGCGACCACCTGGCCCGCCACCCGGAGGACTGGCACGCGCTGGTCAGCTTCGAGCAGCACGACATCCACCCGGGCGCCGCCGAGTTCCGCCGCGCCCTCGCCGAGCGCGTCTGGGCCGCCGACCCGCCGCGCCGCCCCGACGTGCTGCGCACCGCCTACCGCCGCTGCCTGCTCGCCATCGCCGCCCGCGACCTCACGGGCACCACCGACCTGTCGCAGGCCTCCGCCGAACTCGCCGACCTCGCCGGCGCCACCCTGCAGACCGCCCTGGACATCGCCTCCGCCGAGGACCCGGACGCCGCGGCGGCCTGCCGGCTGGCCGTGATCGGCATGGGCAAGTGCGGCGGCGGCGAACTCAACTACGTCTCCGACGTGGACGTGGTCTTCGTCGCCGAGGCGGCCGAGGACACCGAGGAGCACCGGGCGATGCAGGCCGCCACCCGGCTCGCCGCCCGGCTGATGCGGATCTGCTCCGACACCACCGGCGAGGGCGTCATCTGGCCGGTCGACGCCAACCTCCGCCCGGAGGGCCGCAACGGCCCGCTGGTGCGCACCCTCGCCAGCCACCTCGCCTACTACCAGCGTTGGGCCAAGACCTGGGAGTTCCAGGCGCTGCTCAAGGCCCGCCCGGTCGCCGGCGACGAGGAGCTCGGCGCTGCCTACACCGAGGCCATCGCCCCGCTGGTGTGGCAGGCCGCCGCCCGGGAGAACTTCGTCGCCGACGTCCAGCAGATGCGCCGCCGGGTCGTCGACGCGATCCCCGCCACCGAACTCGACCGGCAGCTCAAGCTGGGCCCCGGCGGCCTGCGCGACGTCGAGTTCGCCGTCCAGCTGCTCCAGCTGGTGCACGGCCGCACCGACCCCTCGCTGCGCAGCGGCAACACCCTGCGGGCGCTGCAGGCGCTCAGCGACGGCGGCTACGTCGGCCGCGCCGACGCCGCCTCGCTCGACACCGCCTACCGCTTCCTGCGCGCGCTGGAGCACCGCATCCAGCTGCACCGGCTGCGCCGCACCCACCTGATGCCGACCGGCCAGGCCGACCAGCGCCGGCTGGCCCGCTCGCTCGCCGTCCTGATCAACGACGACACCCGGGCGGACCCGGTCGCCGCCCTGCAGCGCGAGTGGAAGCGGCACGCCGTCGAGGTCCGCCGCCTGCACGAGCGGCTGTTCTACCGGCCGTTGCTGGACGCCGTCGCCGAGCTGCCGGCCGGTGCGGCCGGTCTGCGCCCGGACGCCGCCAAGGCCCGGCTGGAGGCGCTCGGCTACGCCGACCCCGCGGCCGCGCTGCGCCACCTGTCCTCCCTCGCCTCCGGCGTCAGCCGCAAGGCCGCCATCCAGCGCACCCTGCTGCCCGTCCTGCTCGGCTGGTTCGCCGACTCCGCCGACCCGGACGCCGGACTGCTCAACTTCCGGCAGGTCTCCGACGCGCTCGGCCGCACCCCCTGGTACCTGCGGCTGCTGCGCGACGAGGGCGCCGCCGCGGAGCAGCTCGCCCGGGTGCTGTCGGCCGGCCGGCTCGCCCCGGACCTGCTGCTGCGCGCCCCCGAGGCGGTCGCCATGCTCGGCGACCCGCAGGGCCTGGTGCCGCGCGGCCGGGCCGCGCTGGAGCAGGAGATCCTCGCCGCGGTGGGCCGGGCCGGGGACGCCGCCGCCGGGGTGGCCGCGGCCCGCGCCGTCCGCCGCCGCGAACTGTTCCGCACCTCCGCCGCCGACGTGCTCGGCCGCCTCGGCGACGACCCCGCGGAGGCCCTCGACACCGCGGCCGAGGCCCTGACCGCCCTCAACGCGGCCACCCTGCAGGGCGCGCTGCGGGCCTGCACCGCCGGCTGGGAGGCCCGCAACGGCGAGCTGCCGACCAGGATCGCGGTGATCGCGATGGGCCGCTTCGGCGGCCACGAGCTGGGCTACGGCTCCGACGCGGACGTCCTGCTCGTCCACGAGCCGGTGCTGGAGGCCCTCGACGAGGACGCCGCCCGGGCGGCGCACGCCGTCTGCAACGAGCTGCGCACCCTGCTCGCCGCCCCCTCCACCGAGCCGCCGCTGCTGGTCGACGCCGACCTGCGCCCCGAGGGCCGCAACGGCCCGCTGGTGCGCACCCTCGCCTCGTACGCCGCCTACTACCGGCGGTGGTCGCACGTGTGGGAGAGCCAGGCGCTGCTGCGGGCCGAGCCGGTGGCCGGCGACGCCGAGCTCGGGGCGCGGTTCCGGGCGCTGATCGACCCGCTGCGCTACCCGGGCGGCGGGGTGCCGGAGCGCGACCTGGTGGAGATCCGGCGGATCAAGGCCAGGATCGAGTCCGAGCGGCTGCCGCGCGGCGCCGACCCGACCACCCACACCAAGATCGGCCGGGGCGGCCTCGCCGACGTCGAGTGGGTGGTGCAGCTCTTCCAGCTCCAGCACGGCCACGAGCTGCCGGGGCTGCGCACCACCCGGACGCGGGCGGCGCTGGCGGAGGCGGCTCGGGCCGGGCTGGTCTCGCACGAGGACGCCCTGGTGCTGGACGCCGCCTGGGTGCTGGCCTCCCGGGTGCGCAGCGCGGTGATGCTGGTGCGCGGCCGGGCCGGGGACAGCTTTCCCGGCGACGCCCGGGAGCTGTCCGGCGTCGCCCGCTACCTGGGCTACGGGGCCGGGCACTCCGGGGAGCTGGTGGACGACTACCGGCGCACCACCCGGCGGGCCCGTGCGGTGGTGGAGCGGCTGTTCTACGGTCCGTGACGGTCGCGCGCCGGGGCCGGGGCAGGGGGAGCGCGGCCGGGGGCGGTCAGTTGCGGCCGGCGCCGACCGGGGTCGTCCAGTGCACCGGCACGGTGACCGGCTGCGGGCGCGGCCCGCCCGGGACCCTGGGCAGCTGGTACGCCCAGACGTGGTAGAGCAGCCGGGCGGCCAGGAAGCCGACCGCGAGGCAGAGCACGCCGCCGACGGCGTCCATCCAGAAGTGGTTGGCGGTCGAGACGATCACGACCAGGGTGGCCGCCGGATAGGTCAGGCCGAGCGCCCGCACCCAGGTGCGGCGGGCCAGGAAGAAGATCGTCAGACCGCACCAGAGCGACCAGCCGATGTGCATCGAGGGCATCGCCGCGTACTGGTTGGAGACGTGCGCCGCCGGGCCGGAGGCCATCGACCCCCAGGTGTGGTGGGCGGCGACGGTGTCGATGAAGTTGCCGCCGGTCATCAGGCGGGGCGGTGCCAGGGGGAAGCAGTAGAAGCCGACCAGCGCGATGCCTGTGGTGACGAAGAGGACCGTCCGGGTGGCCGCGTAGCGGCCGGGATGCCTGCGGTACAGCCAGACCAGCACCCCGATCGTGACGACGAAGTGCAGGGTCGCGTAGTAGTAGTTCATACCGACGATCAACCACTCGGCCCGGTCGACGGTGTGGTTGACCGCCCGCTCTATGCCCACGCCGAGGGTGCGCTCGAAGCGCCACACCCAGTCCGCGTGCTTCTGGGCGATCGCGGCCTGCTCGGGGACGGCGTTGCGCACCAGCGAGTACAGCCAGTAGCTGATGCCGATCAGCGCCAGCTCGAACCAGAGCCGGGGCCGGACGGGGGAGCGGCGCTGGGTGCGGACCCGGGCGCGGAGCGCGGCGGAGCGCGTACGGGCGGCGCTGGTGGCTCCGTCCGGCAGCGAGGTCCTGGGATGAACGCCCTCGCCCGGGACGGAACCGCCGGTGGGCGCCGCACCGGCGCGGTCGGCGTCGGCTGCGTGGATCTCGGTCGGTTCCCCCATGGACGAGAAGTCTGCCAGACGTCCCGTGGCCGTCCGCTCATCCTCCGGTCGGGGATTCTTCACCGGCTGTCCCCCTGCGGATGGAGGGGGAGTGGGCCTGGGGGGACGCATGCAATCCATTGTTGCGTGTGCGCATCAGGGGGGTCGACCCGGGGTCGGGGAGCCCCGGGGCCCCGGGGCGGTGGGGTTCACGGGGGAGCCCGCCGGGTGCTGTCAGGCACCGGACCGGGTCGTCCGGACCCGGCGGGCGGCAATCCCCGTGAAACGCGCCCGGCATCCGGCGGTACTACCCGGGCACACGTACGACTCTGCGGCCTTCGCAACGGTTCGGTCAAGAGGTTGGTTGCAACATTTTCAGCATCTTGCTGAAACATCTTGCAGCGCGCTAGCGTCCACGCCACCTCAACTCAATGACGAACGAGCCGCCCCAAGGGAGCCCGCCGTGGCCGATGCTCAGCCCCGCCGTTCTCGGAGCACCACCCCGTACCGCAGACCCCGCCGAGCAGCCGTCCTGCTGGCCGCGTCCCTGATCTCCGCCACCCTCGGTTCGGCTCCGCTGGCCGCCGCCGCGGCCCCGCCCGCCCCGCCCTCCGACGCCGCGCTCGCCGCCACCGCGGCCCGGCACGACCTCACGCGGGAGCAGTTCTACTTCGTCCTTCCCGACCGCTTCGCCAACGGAAACACCGCGAACGACACCGGGGGCATCACCGGCGGCCGCCTCGACAACGGCTTCGACCCCGCCGACAAGGGCTTCTACCACGGCGGCGACCTGCAGGGCCTGATCGACAAGCTCGACTACATCGAGGACCTCGGCACCACCGCCATCTGGATGGCGCCGATCTTCAAGAACAAGCCCGTCCAGGGCGCCGGCGCCGACGCCTCGGCCGGCTACCACGGCTACTGGATCACCGACTTCACCCAGGTCGACCCGCACTTCGGCACCAACGACCAGCTCAAGGAGCTGATCCGCAAGGCGCACGACAAGGGCATCAAGGTCTTCTTCGACGTCATCACCAACCACACCGCCGACGTCGTCGACTTCGCCGAGCACAGCTACGACTACCGCTCCGCCGGCGCCTACCCGACCCTGGACGCGGACGGCAACCCGGTCGACGAGACCGCCGTCGCCGACGCCGGCACCGCCTGGCCGAAGATCACCAAGGACTCGTTCCCCTACAGCCCGGTGCTGCGCACCCCGGCCGACGCGAACGCCAAGGTGCCGTCCTGGCTGAACGACCCCTCGCTCTACCACAACCGCGGCAACTCGACCTTCGTCGGCGAGTCCGCCACCGAGGGCGACTTCTCCGGCCTGGACGACCTGGACACCCAGAACCCCGAGGTCGTCGAGGGCTTCAAGAAGATCTACCAGACCTGGGTCGCCGACGCCGGCGTCGACGGCTTCCGGATCGACACCGTCAAGCACGTCAACATGGCGTTCTGGCAGAACTGGGCACCCGCGCTCAAGCAGTTCGCCGCCCAGCGCGGCAACAAGGACTTCTTCATGTTCGGCGAGGTCTACTCCGCCGACCCGTCCGTCACCGCGCCGTACGTCACCAAGGGCAAGCTGCAGGCCACCCTGGACTTCGCCTTCCAGGACGCGGCCCGCCGCTTCGTCTCGCAGAACGGCTCCGCCAAGTCCCTCGCCGAGCTGTACGCGCAGGACTACCGCTACACCACCGGCGCCACCGACGCGTACGAGCTGCCGACCTTCCTCGGCAACCACGACATGGGCCGGTTCGGCAGCTTCCTGCAGAGCGACAACCCGGGCGCGAGCCAGGACCTGCTGCTGAAGAAGGACCTGCTCGCCAACGAGCTGCAGTTCCTCACGCGCGGCCAGCCGGTCGTCTACTACGGCGACGAGCAGGGGTTCACCGGCGCGGGCGGCGACAAGGACGCCCGGCAGGACATGTTCGCCTCCAAGACCCCCTCGTACAACGCCGACAACGTGATCGGCGGCAGCAAGGGCTCCGCGGACCGGTACGGCAAGCACGGCGCGCTCTACGAGGGCATCTCCGACCTCGCCTCGCTGCGCGAGGCCCACCCGGCGCTCGCCGACGGCGCCCAGATCGAGCGGTACGCCGCCGACGGGGCCGGCGTGTACGCCTTCTCCCGGATCGACGCCAAGCAGCAGGTCGAGTACCTGGTCGCGGTGAACAACGCGGCCGAGCCGAAGACCGTCGCCGTGGACACCTACTCGGCCGGCATGGACTTCCGCCCGGTCTACCCGGCCGTCGGCGCCAAGAGCACCACCGGCGCCGACCGCAAGCTCACCGTCACCGTGCCGCCGATGTCCTCGGTGGTCTACAAGGCGGCCGGTAAGCTCGCCAAGCCCGCGGCCGGCCCCCAGATCACCCTGCAGGCGCCCACCGACGGCTCCACCGGCACCGTCACCGTCGGCGCCCAGGTGCCCGGCAGCGGCTTCAACCGGGTCACCTTCGCCGCGCAGGTCGGCACCGGCCCGTGGCAGGTCCTCGGCACCGCCGACAACGGCGCCTTCAAGGTCACCCAGGACGTCTCGGCCGCCGCCCCCGGCACCGTCGTCCGCTACAAGGCCGTCGTCCAGGACTCGGCCGGCAGGCTCGCCTCCACCACCGGCTCGTTCACCACCGGCGCCCCGGTGCCGCAGCAGGCCCCGAGCTCCACCTCCCGCCCGTACGCGGTCGTGCACTACCAGCGGAAGAACGGCGACTACGACGGCTGGAACCTCTACGCCTGGGGCGACCTCGCCGACGGCGAGTCCACCACCTGGCCCGACGGGCACGGCTTCGTCGGCCGTGACGCCTACGGCGCCTTCGCCTACGTCAAGCTGAAGTCCGGCGCCTCCGACGTCGGCTTCGTCGTCGAGAACAACGGCACCAAGGACGTCGACGCCGACCGCCACATCGACCTCGGCACCACCGGCGAGGTGTGGATCAAGGAGGGCGACCCGGCCGTCCGAACCGCCGACCCCGACCCGGCCGTGCCGGTGAAGGAGAACACCGCGGTCATCCACTACCACCGGGCCGACGGCAACTACGACGGCTGGGGCCTGCACGACTGGACGGGCGCCGCCAACCCCACCGACTGGGGCAGCCCGCTGATGCCGGCCCGCAAGGACGCGTACGGGGCGGTCTTCGAGGTGCCGCTCGCCGAGGGCGCGACCAGCCTCAGCTACATCCTCCACAACGGCAACGACAAGGACCTGCCGCAGGACCAGTCGCTGAACTTCGCCACCAGCGGCCGCGAGATCTGGATCGTCGGCGGCCAGGAGGGCTACCTGCTGCCGCAGGCCGCCGGCACCTCCTCGCAGCTCGACCTCACCTCCGCGCGCGCCCAGTGGATCGACGCGAAGACCGTCGTGGTGCCCGCCAACTACGGCGCCGGCGACGCCGCGCTGAAGGGCGGCACCAGCGCCCAGCTGATCTTCGACCCGGCCGGCGGCATCACCGTCGACAAGGGTGTGCTCAGCAAGCCCGGCCGCTGGATCCGGCTCAACCCGGGCACCCTCACCGACGCCCAGAAGGCCGCGTTCCCGCACCTCGCCGGCTACCGCGCCTTCACCGTCGACAGCCGCGACACCGGCCGGATCACCGACGCCCTGCGCAGCCAGCTGATCTTCAGCGAACACCTGCCGAACGGCGCCGCGCTGGCCGCCACCGGCGTGCAGATCCCCGGCGCCCTCGACGACCTGTACGGCGCCAAGGCCGCCAAGGCCCAGCTCGGCCCGGTCTACAGCGGCCGCAAGGAGAGCGGCTGGTTCGGCGACGACAACCGCAAGGTCACCCTCTCGCTCTGGGCGCCGACCGCCACCGAGGTCTCCGTCGACCTGTACGACAAGGCCACCGGCGGCACTCCGAAGAAGGTGCCGCTCAAGCGGGACGACGCCACCGGCGTCTGGTCGCTCACCCGCGACCGCGACGACCTCGACGGCAAGTACTACACGTACGAGGTCAAGGTCTGGGCGCCCAGCGTCCAGCAGGTGGTGACCAACACCGTCACCGACCCGTACGCCGTCGCGCTCTCCACCGACTCCACCCGCAGCCTGGTCGCCGACCTCTCCGCGCCGGGCACCAAGCCCAAGGGCTGGGACGCCCACCGCAGCCCGGCCGCGATCCCCGCCACCAAGCAGCAGATCCAGGAGCTGCACGTCCGCGACTTCTCCAGCGCCGACACCACCGTGCCGGCCGACGAGCGCGGCACCTACCTGGCGTTCACCCACTCCGCCTCGGCCGGCATGCAGCACCTGCGCGACCTCGCCAAGGCCGGCGTCACCACGATCCACCTGCTGCCGACCTTCGACATCGCCACCATCCGCGAGAACCGCGCCGACCAGAAGCTGCCCGCCTGCGACCTCGCCTCGCTCGCCGCCGACAGCGACAAGCAGCAGGAGTGCGTCGCCGCCGTCCAGGCCGACGACGCCTACAACTGGGGCTACGACCCGCTGCACTACACCGTGCCCGAGGGCTCGTACGCCACCGACCCCGACGGCACCGCCCGCACCGTGCAGTTCCGGCAGATGGTGCAGGCCATGCACGACGCCGGCCTGCGGGTCGTCCTCGACGTGGTCTACAACCACACCGCCGCCGCCGGACAGGCCGAGCACTCCGTGCTCGACAAGATCGTCCCCGGCTACTACCAGCGGCTCAGCGACACCGGCAAGGTCACCACGGACAGCTGCTGCGCCGACACCGCGCCCGAGCACGCCATGATGAACAAGCTGGTCGTCGACTCGGTCGTCACCTGGGCGCGGCAGTACCGCGTCGACGGCTTCCGCTTCGACCTGATGGGCATCGACCCGAAGTCGACCATGCTGGACGTGCAGTCGGCGCTGCGCGCGCTGACCCCGCAGAAGGACGGCGTCGACGGGAAGAACGTCTTCCTGTACGGCGAGGGCTGGAACTTCGGCGTCGTGGCAAACGACGCCCGCTTCGTCCAGGCCACCCAGACCAACATGGCCGGCACCGGCATCGCCACCTTCAACGACCGGATCCGCGACGCCGCCCGCGGCGGCAACTTCATGCTCTCCTCGGCGCCCCAGCAGGGCTTCGCCTCCGGCCTGTTCACCGACCCCAACGGCTCGGCGGACAACGGCACCGCGGCCGAGCAGAAGGCCCGCCTGCTGCACCAGATGGACCAGGTCAAGGTCGGCCTCACCGGCAACCTGGCCGGCTACTCCTTCACCGACACCAACGGGAAGACCGTCACCGGCAGGGCCGTCGACTACAACGGCGCCCCCACCGGCTACGCCGCCCAGCCCGGCGAGGCCGTCGAGTACCTCGACGCGCACGACAACGCCGACCTGTTCGACGCCCTCGCCTACAAGCTGCCGACCGGCACCTCGCCGGCCGACCGGGCCCGGATGCAGGCGCTCGGCCTGTCGCTGACCGCACTCGGCCAGGGCCCCGGCTTCGCCCAGGCCGGCAGCGACCTGCTGCGCTCCAAGTCGCTGGACGCCAACGCCTTCGACTCCGGCGACTGGTTCAACGCCATCCACTGGGACTGCACCCAGGGCAACGGCTGGGGCCGCGGCCTGCCGATGGCCGCCGACAACAAGTCGATGTGGCCGACCGCCAAGTCGCTGCTCGCCGACCCGAAGCTGGCCGTCGGCTGCAACGAGACCAATGCCTCGACCTCGATGTACCAGCAGTTCCTGCGGATCCGGCAGTCCTCGCCGCTGTTCTCGCTGAGCACCGCCGCCGAGGTGCAGAAGCGGCTGTCCTTCCCGCTCTCCGGCACCGCCGCGGAGGCCCCCGGTGTGATCACCATGCACCTGGACGGCACCGGCCTGCCCGGTGCGGAGAAGGGCATCACCGTGGTCTTCAACGCCACGCCCACCGCCCAGCAGCAGACCCTGGCCGCCCTCAAGGGCACCGGTCAGGCGCTGCACCCGGTGCTGGCCGGCGGCGCCGACGCGGTGGTGAAGCAGTCCGCCTTCGACCCGGCCACCGGCACCTTCACGGTGCCGGCCCGCACGGTGGCGGTGTTCGTCCAGCACTGACGGAACGTCCGTAGGGAGAAGGGGCTCCGCAGCCATGCGGAGCCCCTTCGTTATGGCCGAAAACCGTCCCCGGGCGGCGTGATGGCATGTCATGTCAGGTACGCGGCAGTCGGTTCGCATCCCCACCGGCCGTGCCACCGGGCCGGTAGGGGCCGATCCGCACCCCGGCCGTCGGGCCGCCGTCGCGGCGGAGGTCCGCCGCGGTGATCGAGGCGACTTCCCGTCAGGCGTTAACACCCGTTGGCGTTTCTTGGCCAATATGGTGGCATGCATCTGTCATTCATCGGCCGTTTGCTGCCACGATTCCTCCGGCCGCAAGCGGGCTGGACCCCAACCCCCCGGTGCGGCCGCACCAACGACATGTAAAGCGCCTCCGCAACACCTGTACGGCCCCTACTTGCACCGCACCCGAGCCGCGCACCCACCGGCCCGGGCCCCCGCTGCGCCGCAACCCCGCGGCCCAGGTTCTCTCCACCGCTCGTGACCCCGCGACCGGTCGGAAAAGGAGTCCGCATGTCCCGCTACACCCCTGCCCGGGTGAGTATGGCCGCGCTGGCGGCCACCACTGCCCTGCTGGTGACCGGCATCCCGGTCGTGGCCAACGCCGCTCCCACCACACCCTCCGCCGTGGCCCCGCAGGCGTCCCTGAACCGCGCCCAGCTGCTGTCCGACGCCGGCCAGCGCAGTGCCGCCGTCGCCCAGACGCTCGGCCTCGGCGCGCAGGAGAAGCTCGTCGTCAAGGACGCCATCGTGGACGCGGACGGCTCCCGCCACCTGCGGTACGAGCGCACCTACGCCGGACTCCCCGTCCTCGGCGGCGACCTGGTCGTGCACCAGACCGCGGCCGGCGCGACCAAGAGCGTGGACAAGGCCACCCAGGCCTCCCTGACCGGCGTGAGCACCACGCCCAAGCTGGCCGCCCCGAAGGCCCAGGCCGCCGCGCTGGCCGCCGAGTCGGGCTCCGCCCTGGACACCGCCCCGCGGCTGGTCGTCTGGGCCGCCGACGGCGCCCCGCGCCTCGCCTGGGAGACCGTCGTCTCCGGCATGGAGCCGGACGGCACCCCGAGCCGGATGCACGTCGTCACCGACGCCTCGACCGGCAACGTGATCCAGAAGTTCGAGGGCATCAAGACCGGCACCGGCACCGGTGTCTTCGTCGGCAACGTCACCATCGGCACCACGCTGTCCGGTTCGACGTACCAGATGAAGGACGCCGCCCGCGGCAACGGCTACACCACCAACCTGAACCACGGCACCTCCGGCACCGGCACCCTCTACACCAAGTCCACCGACACCTGGGGCAACGGCAGCGCCTCCAACGGCGAGTCCGCCGCGGTCGACGCCCACTACGGCGTCGCCACCACGTGGGACTACTTCAAGAACGTCCACGGCCGCAACGGCATCAAGGGCGACGGCGTCGGCGCCTACAGCCGGGTGCACTACGGCAACAACTACGTGAACGCGTTCTGGGACGACGGCTGCTTCTGCATGACCTACGGCGACGGCTCGGGCAACAACGCCCCGCTGACCGAACTCGACGTGGCCGGCCACGAGATGAGCCACGGCGTCACCTCGAACACCGCCAACCTCAACTACTCCGGCGAGTCGGGCGGCCTCAACGAGGCCACCTCCGACATCTTCGGCAGCATGGTCGAGTTCTACGCCAACATCCCGGCGGACAACCCCGACTACCTCATCGGCGAGCTCATCAACATCAACGGCGACGGCACGCCGCTGCGCTACATGGACAAGCCCTCCAAGGACGGCAGCTCCGCCGACTCCTGGTACTCGGGCGTCGGCAACCTGGACGTGCACTACTCGTCCGGCGTCGCCAACCACTTCTTCTACCTGCTGTCCGAGGGCAGCGGCGCCAAGGTCATCAACGGCGTCAGCTACAACTCGCCGACGGTGAACAACATCGCCGTCACCGGCATCACCCGGGACAAGGCCGCGAAGATCTGGTACCGCGCGCTGAGCGTCTACATGACCTCGACCACCAACTACGCGGCCGCCCGCACCGCGACGCTGAACGCCGCCACCGACCTGTACGGCAACGGCAGCGCCGAGTACAACGCGGTCGCCACCGCCTGGGCCGCGGTCAACGTCGGCTCGCTGCCGAGCGGCACCGTCACCGTCACCAACCCGGGCAACCAGAGCACCACCGTCAACGGCACCGCCAACCTGCAGATCCAGGCCAGCGGCGGCACCGCCCCGCTGACCTTCAGCGCCACCGGCCTGCCGACCGGCCTGTCGATCAGCTCCGGCGGCCTGATCACCGGCACCGCCACCACCGCGGGCACCTACAACGTGACGGTGACCGCCAAGGACGCCGCCAACAAGACCGGCACCACCAGCTTCACCTGGACGGTCGGCACCACGGGCAACTGCACCCCGGCGCAGCTGCTCGGCAACGCCGGCTTCGAGTCCGGCAGCACCACCTGGACCTCCACCAGCGGTGTCATCGACAACTCCGCCTCCCAGGCCTCGCACAGCGGCTCCTGGAAGGCCTGGCTGGACGGCTACGGCTCCAGCCACACGGACAGCCTCTCGCAGACGGTGAGCATCCCGCCCGGCTGCAAGGCCACCCTCAGCTACTGGCTGCACATCGACACGGCGGAGACCACCACCTCCACCGCGTACGACAAGCTGACCGTCACGGTCAACGGCACCACCGTCGCCTCGTACTCGAACCTCAACAAGGCGACCGGCTACAGCCAGAAGACGATCGACCTCTCGGCCTACGCGGGCCAGTCGGTCACCCTGAAGTTCAACGGCGTGGAGGACTCCTCGCTGCAGACCAGCTTCGTGATCGACGACACCTCGATCCAGACCGGCTGAGCCTGATCCGGCAGTAGCGAGGGCCCGGCGGCCACGGCCGCCGGGCCCTCGCGCGTCCCCGCCGCCATCTCGCGGTGTGAGACTCCGGAAACGCCCGCGCAACACGAAACACCGCGGAAACACGGGTGTCCGCAGCGGGAAATACGGCCCGGACAGACTCTCCCGACCGGCGCGCCCCCCACCACCCGCAGGCGCGCCGCACGGGAAGGTTCCGCATGCTGCTCGCTGACTCCACGGCCGGCCTCGACACCGGCGACACCGCCTGGCTGCTCGCCAGCACCGCGCTCGTCCTGCTGATGACCCCCGGGCTCGCGCTGTTCTACGGCGGCATGGTCCGCACCAAGAGCGTGCTCAACATGATCATGATGAGCTTCGTGTCGATCGCGGTCGTCACCGTGGTCTGGCTGGTGGCCGGCTACTCGCTCGCCTTCGGTCCGGACGCCGGCGGCTGGGGCGTCATCGGCACCCTCGACCACCTCGGCATGGCCGGCATCACCCCGGCGAGCCTGACCGGCCACGTGCCGACCCTGCTCTTCGCGACCTTCCAGCTCACCTTCGCGATCGTCACCGCCGCGCTGATCAGCGGCGCGATCGCCGACCGCGCCCGGTTCGGCTCGTGGGTGGCCTTCACCGCGGCCTGGACCCTGCTGGTCTACGTGCCGGTCGCGCACTGGGTGTTCTCGCCCGACGGCTGGGTGCTGTCGAAGCTCGGCGCCCTGGACTACGCGGGCGGCACGGTGGTCGAGGTCAACTCCGGCGCCAGCGGCCTGGCCCTCGCCCTGCTGCTCGGCCCGCGCCTCGGCTTCCGCAAGGAGGCCATGCGGCCGCACAACCTGCCGCTGGTGATCCTCGGCGCCGGCCTGCTCTGGTTCGGCTGGTTCGGCTTCAACGCGGGCTCCGCGCTCGGCGCCAACGGCACCGCCGCCGCCGTCCTGCTCAACACCCAGGCGGCCGGCTGCACCGGCCTGCTGGGCTGGCTGCTGGTGGAGAAGCGCCGCGACGGGCACGCCACCACGCTCGGCGCGGCCTCCGGCGCGGTGGCCGGCCTGGTCGCGATCACCCCCTCCTGCGGCAGCGTCGACCTGCTCGGCGCGCTGGCCGTCGGCCTCGCCGCCGGCGTGGTCTGCTCCTACGCGGTCAGCTGGAAGTTCCGCTTCGGCTACGACGACTCGCTGGACGTGGTGGGCGTCCACCTGGTCGCCGGCGTGATCGGCACCGTGCTGATCGGCGTCTTCGCCTCCGCGGTGATGACCGGCGGCCCGGTCGGCCTGCTGCACGGCGGCTTCACCCTGATCGGCAAGCAGCTGCTGGCGGTGGCGGTGGTCGGGGCGTACGCCTTCGGCGCCACCTACGGCATCGGCAAGGCGATCGACCGGCTGATGGGCTTCCGGGCCCCGGCCGAGCACGAACTGACCGGTCTCGACCTCGCCGTGCACGCCGAGAGCGCGTACGATCACGGCGTCCTGGGCCACGGCACGACGGCCCACGCCACCGTGCTGGCACAGCACCCGTCCGACAAGGCCGCCACCGCATGAAGCTGATCACCGCCGTCGTCAAGCCCTTCAAGCTGGACGAGGTCAAGACCGCGCTGCAGGAGCGCGGGGTGCACGGGCTCACGGTCACCGAGGCGAGCGGCTACGGGCGCCAGCACGGCCACACCGAGGTGTACCGCGGCGCCGAGTACCGGATCGACCTGGTGCCCAAAGTGCGGATCGAGGTCGTCGTCGAGGACGAGGACGCCGAGGACGTGATGGACACCATCGTCGTGGCCGCCCGCACCGGGAAGATCGGCGACGGCAAGGTCTGGTGCGTGCCGGTGGACGGGATCGTCCGGGTCCGCACCGGCGAGCGCGGGCCGGACGCGGTCTGACCCCGCCCGGCCCGGCGCTCAGCGCTGCATGGCGGAGGCCCGGGTGGCGCCGTCCCTGGCGATCTCCACCGAGACCCGGGTGTCCCAGAGCGGCGAGCGGACGATCTGCTTCCAGAAGTCCGCGGTCATCGGCGGCTCCTCCCGGGTCTCGGTGAACGTCATGGCGGCGCCCTCGCCGCTCATGACGCCGTCGTAGAGGATCAGTTCGACGGCGATGCCGTCCTGCCGCTGCAGCACGAACCGCTGGCTCCGGACGCCGCCGCCCTGGCGGGGCTCGACACCGAGCCGGTACCCCTCCGGCGTGCGGCTGCACCGCTCGCGCGGCACGGCGCCGAAGGTCTCGTTGCTCGGGCAGTCGCCACTGGCGGGAACGGGACTGCGCAGCAGCGAGATGTCGACGGTGCTCGGCTTGTGGTCGCCCAGGTCCACGTCGACCCGGGCCATGCGGATGCTGTCGCCCAGCGCGAGGCCCCCGCCCGCGTAGGCGCTGAGCCGGGCCGAGTCGGGGAGCAGGGCGGCGAAGATGCCGAGCAGGCCGGCCGAGGTGGTGTTGACCTTGCCGTTCACCGGGGGGTCGGTCGGGCCGAGGACGGACACGGCCGAGGCGCTGGGCGCGTTCGTCGCGGGTGCCTGGCTGCGGTCGGAGCCTTCGGGGCCGAACGCGGCCACCCCGCCGGTGAGCAGGGCCACGGCGGCGACCGCGCCGAGCGCCCGGGTGATCCGCCGGCGGCGGCGCAGCCTGCGGCCGCGGGCCGCGGCCTCGACGACGATGGTCTGAACGGGAACGTGGATCCGGTCGGCGTCCGCGCCGAGCAGCCTGCTGAGGTCGTCTTCGATGTCCATGGTGCGCACTCCGGGAGCTGTGAGGGGGGCGGGGAGGAATCTGTGCCTGAATCAGAGCCGGAAGAGGAGTTCGCGGTCCTCGCCGAGGATCTCCCGCAGTCGGGCCAGGGAACGGGTGTTGAGGCTCTTCACCGCGCCGGCGGAGATGCCCATCATGTCGGCGACCGCCTCGATGCTGTGGTCCTCCAGGTACCGCAGGACGACCACCGCCCGGTTGCGGGGCGGGAGTTGGCCGAGTGCGGCGGTGAGGGTGAGCTTCAGGTCGCTGCCGTGGCCGGCCGGCTGCGGATTGTCGGGCATCTCGGCGAGCACGACCTCGGTGGAGCGCTTGAGGCGGCGTTGCGAGAGGTAGGTGCGCAGCAGGACGGTGCGGGCGTAGGCGTCGAGCCCGGGTTCGTCCTGCCGTCGGCGCAGCCGTGGCCAGACGGCGAACATCTTGGCGAGCGTCGTCTGGACGAGGTCCTGCGCCTGGTGCCAGTCCCCGCACATGAGGTAGGCGACCTGGAAGAGCCTGCGCGTGCGGGAGTTGGCGAACTCCTCGAAGTCGAGTGCTCTCTCCATGCCGTCGTCCCCCGGTGTGTCCGATTGTCGGTGTTGTTGGCGTCCCCCTCTTAGACGCGGCGGGCCGCAAGTGAGGTATCACGGGAGTTCGGGGATGTTACCGGCGAGTCCGATTCGTTGCCGTCCACTCCCTTGACGCTCCGTTCACGCCGGCCGTAAGTTCGGCGCGTTGCAAGTTTCCTGCAAGTTTCAATGGTCTTGCAGAAACTCGCACAGTCGGTTCCGCGTAGACGGCGTACCGCGGTCGCGCCCCCACCCTCCGCACCACTCCTGCGCCACCGCCCGCCACACCCCCTGCGCCGCGGGCGGCCAGGCTCACCCCCACCCAGCCCCAGGAGACACCGTGGTCACCACCGTCAGTGCGGGCCGCAGAGGCCGCGCGATCGGCGCACTCGCCGCGTCCGCCGCCCTGGCCCTCTCGATCGGTGCCGGTCTTTCGATCGCCCCCACCGCCGAGGCCACCCCGCCCAGCACCAAGGACGTCACCGCCACTCTCTTCGAGTGGAAGTTCGACTCCGTCGCCAAGGCCTGCACCGACACGCTCGGCCCCAAGGGCTACGGCTTCGTCGAGGTCTCACCGCCCCAGGAGCACATCCAGGGCGCCCAGTGGTGGACGTCGTACCAGCCGGTCAGCTACAAGATCGCCGGACGGCTCGGCGACCGCACCGCCTTCCAGTCCATGGTGAGCACCTGCCACGCGGCGGGCGTCAAGGTCATCGCCGACTCGGTGGTCAACCACATGTCGGCCGGCTCCGGAACGGGCACCGGCGGCACCGTCTACACCAAGTACAACTACCCGGGCTACTACCAGGACCAGGACTTCCACTCCTGCCGCCAGGCGATCAGCAACTACGGCGACCGCTCCAACGTGCAGAACTGCGAACTGGTCAACCTCTCCGACCTGGACACCGGCTCCGGCTACGTCCAACAGACCATCGCCAACTACCTGAGCGACCTGCTCACCCTCGGCGTGGACGGCTTCCGGATCGACGCCGCCAAGCACATCGCCGCCTCCGACCTGTCCGCGATCAAGGCGAAGATGAGCAACCCGAACGCCTACTGGGTGACCGAGGTCATCTACGGCGCCGGCGAGCCGATCCAGCCGTCCGAGTACACCGGCCTGGGCGACGTCGACGAGTTCCGCTCCGGCACCTGGCTGAAGAGCGCCTTCAGCGGCGGGAAGATCTCCGACCTGTCCACCTGGGGCAACGGCCTGCTCGCGAGCAACCAGGCCCGCACCTTCGTCGACAACTGGGACACCGAGCGCAACGGCTCCACCCTCAACTACAAGTACGGCTCCGCCTACACGCTGGCCAACGTCTTCATGCTGGCCCACCCGTACGGCTCGCCGAACGTCTACTCCGGCTACGCCTTCACCAACAACGACGACGGCCCGCCGAACGGCGGCACCGTCAACGCCTGCTACAGCGACGGCTGGAACTGCACCCACGCCTGGCGCCAGGTCGCCAACATGGTCGGCTTCCGCAACGCCGTCTCCGGCACCGCGATGACCGACTGGTGGTCCAACGGCAACAACGCCGTCGCGTTCGGCCGCGGCAGCAAGGGCTTCGTCGCGATCAACCGCGAGTCCTCCCCGATCACCCAGACCTTCCAGACCTCGCTGCCCGCAGGCACCTACTGCGACGTCCAGCACGGCGACCCGGTCTCCGGCGGCTGCACCGGCACCAGCTACACCGTCGGCTCCGACGGCAGGTTCACCGCCACCGTCGGCGCGGGCGACGCCGTCGCCGTCTACGTCGGCGCGGGCGGCCAGCCGACCTCCACCCCGACCCCGACCGCCACGCCCACCGGCAGCAACAGCGCGACCGTCTTCTACTCCACCGGCAAGAACTGGTCGGCCTACTACCTGCACTACGCGCCCACCGGCGGCACCTGGACGACCGTCCCCGGCGTCGCGATGACCGCGGCCTGCACCGGCTGGGTCAAGTACACCGCGAGCCTGGGCAGCGCGACCGGCCTCACCGCCACCTTCAACAACGGCTCCGGCACCTGGGACAACAACAACAGCGCCAACTACGCGCTCGGCACCGGCAACGTGACCGTCAAGGACGGCGTGGTCGGCAGCGGCGACCCGTGCGCCACCGCCACCCCGACGGCCACCCCGACCAGCACCCCCACCTCCTCCACCACCGGGGCTTCGTTCGCGGTCAACGCCACCACCGTGACCGGCCAGAACATCTACCTGGTCGGCAACAACACGGCCCTCGGCAACTGGAGCACCGGCTCCGCCCTGCTGCTCTCCCCGGCGAGCTACCCGGTCTGGAAGCTGGACGTCGCGATGGCCGCCGGCACCGCCTTCGAGTACAAGTACATCCGCAAGGACGCGAGCGGGAACGTCACCTGGGAGAGCGGCGCGAACCGGACGGCCACCGTCCCGGCGAGCGGCCTCGTCACCCTGAACGACACCTTCCGCAGCTGACACCCGTCCCGACCCGACGGCCCCACCCGGACGGCCGCCGCACCCCCGTGGTGCGGCGGCCGTCACGGTTGCCGCGGCGAAACCCCCCGAAGGAGTGGAGTGCGGGCCGTCCCGCCGCTCCGCTCGGCGCCCGGCTGCCAGCATCGCCGGCGTGACCACAACCCCCACCACCTTCGCGATCCTGGACCTCGAACTCCGCGGCGGCCGCTGGGACGGCCATCTGAAGCGCGTCCACGCGTTCGCGCCCCCGCCCTCCCTCCGCATGGTCCTGCGCGCCGACCTCCCCGCCACCGAGGCCGGCGAGTACTGGCCCACCACCAGCGTCTACCGGCTCGACCCCGACGGCCCGGTACCGTGCTACCGGCACTCGCACGACGAGTGACCACGGCCCGACCGGACGGACGGCGAGGACACCCATGAGTACGGCCCCCACCCCGCCGACCGGCGAACAGCTCGACGCGGC
Source organism: Kitasatospora sp. NPDC085895 (assembly GCF_040702125.1). Classification (NCBI taxonomy): domain Bacteria; kingdom Bacillati; phylum Actinomycetota; class Actinomycetes; order Kitasatosporales; family Streptomycetaceae; genus Kitasatospora; species Kitasatospora sp. NPDC085895. The sequence continues at coordinate 54,603 of NZ_JBFBJY010000012.1, forward strand.
CAGGGCGTTCGTCATCACCCGGCAGCGACGCAACCGGGCGGAGCTCGGCACCTGCGGGCCCGAGGTGGTGGCGGCCTTCGACGCCTGGTCCCACGTGGTGGACAAGCACATGGCGAGGGCGAAGGTGGCCGTGGACCGCGGTGAGCCGGTCGAGGCCGCAGGCGCGTGGGCCGTGGTCGTCGAGGCCCTCGCGGGCTGGGTGACGCACCCCGAATTCCCGCCGTGCCTGTACGCCGAGGCCCGTGCCGCCCGGTACGGCAGCTGACCGGTGCTCCGACCGGCGGGCCGGAGCGCGGCCGTGGGGCTGCGGCGTCAGTGGCCGAAGTCGAACCAGTTCACGTTGACGAAGTCGGCCGGCTGGTCGCTGGTGAACGTGAGGTAGACGTCGTGGGTGCCCGTCACCGCGGAGATGTTGGCGGGGACGGTGCGCCAGTTCTGCCAGCCGCCGGTGTCGCCGACCGCGAAGGAGCCGATCGGTGCGTTGCTGCGGCTGTCGAGGCGGACCTCCACCAGGCCGCTGACCCCGCCGCCGGCGCCGGAGGCGACCCGGGCGAGGAACTGGCGGGCCGGGGTGGAGCCGAAGTTGACGCCCCTGTACCGGGCCCAGTCGCCGTTGGCGAGCCAGCCGATGTCCTGACCGCCCTCGCTGCAGGTCTCGGTGGCGGCGCCGGACTGGGCGTCGAAGGACTCGGCCTGGATCGGGCCGTAGGCGTCCCGGTTGCCGGGCGGCGTGGTGGGGGTGGGCGTCGGGGTCGGGGTGGGGGTGCTGCCGCCGCCGGACTGCCGGACGCTCACGTAGTCGACCACCATCGGCACACCGGAGACGGTGCCGCCGTCCGGTCCGCCGCCGAAGGCGCCGGGGAACCCGCCGCCCATGGCCACGTCGAGGATGACGAAGAAGCCGTGGCCGGTGGCGTTGTTCCAGGTCGTCGCGTCCACCTGGTCGGAGTTGACGGTGTGGAACTGCACGCCGTCCAGGTACCAGCGCAGTTGCTGCGGGCTGGTGGAGCGGTCCCACTCCACCGCGTAGGTGTGGAAGCCGCTCTGGCAGGAGGGCGTGCAGGCGCGCTGGCCGCCGATGCCGGTGGTCTCGTTGCACGGGCCGCCCGGGCTGGTGCCGCAGTGCAGGGTGGCCCACACGTTGTTGAGGCCCTGGACGTTCTCCATGATGTCGATCTCGCCGATGCCCGGCCAGTTCCACCAGTTGCCGCGGAACGGCTCGCCGAGCGCCCAGAAGGCCGGCCAGTAGCCCTTGGCCGCAGCGCCGGTGACGTTCGGCATCTGCAGCCGGGACTCGATCCGCAGCTCGCCGCCGGCCGGCGGCCGGAAGTCGGACCGGTGGGTCTCGATCCGGCCGGAGGTCCAGTTGCCCGCGCCGTCCCGGACCGGGGTGATCTTCAGGTTGCCGCTGCCGTCGAGGGCGACGTTGGCGGTGCTGGAGGTCATCGTCTCGATCTCGCCGGTGCCGAAGCCGGCCGGGCCGCCGGGGTAGGCCGTGCCGGTGGTGTAGCGCCAGTCGGCGGTGTTGACGCCGGAGCCGGCCGGCCCGTTGAAGTCGTCGGCGAACACCTGGGTCCAGCCGGAGGGGGCCGGGGACACGCTCGCCTCGGCGTTCATCGTGCCCGCCGGGCCGGTGGCCAGCAGGCCGAGGAGTCCGGCCGCGGTGAACAGGTGCCGAACGCGTGGTCCGAGCCGCATGGGTGCCTCTCGTGGGTGGGGGAGGGGACCTTGCAATGCCTTGCCATGGCTGGATGAGAGCGCTCTCATGTCATGTCTCCGTCGGCATGGCCCCCGCCGCCCCGGAAGCCCCCGAAGGGCCGGGCCGCTAGCCGCGCCCGATGTACGGCATCGCGGTGGCCATCACGGTGGCGAACTGCACGTTCGCCTCCAGCGGCAGCTCCGCCATGTGCCGGACGGTGCGGGCGACGTCGGCCGCGTCCATGACCGGCTCGGGGGCGATCCGCCCGTCCGCCTGCCGCACCCCGGCGGCCATCGCCGCGGTCATGTCGGTGGCGGCGTTGCCGATGTCGATCTGGCCGCAGGCGATCCGGTACGGCCGACCGTCCAGCGACAGCGACTTGGTGAGGCCGGTGACGGCGTGCTTGGTCGCGGTGTAGGCGATCGAGTGCGGCCGCGGCACGTGGGCGGAGATCGAGCCGTTGTTGATGATCCGGCCGCCCTGCGGGTGCTGCGCCTTCATCTGCCGGAAGGCGGCCTGCGCGCAGAGGAAGGCGCCGGTCAGGTTGAGGTCCACCACCGCCCGCCAGTCCGCCACCGCGAGGTCCTCGACCGGGGTGGGTGCGCCGAAGGTGCCGGCGTTGTTGAACAGCAGGTCGATCCGGCCGAAGCGCTCGGCGGCCTCGGCGAACAGTGCGTCCACCGAGGCGGGGTCGGTGACGTCGGCGGGCACGGCGACCGCGCCGCCGCCGGCCAGTGCGGCCGACTCGCGCAGCGGCCCGGCCCGGCGGCCGGCGAGCACCGGCACCCAGCCGGCGGCGGCCAGTTCGAGGGCCACCGCCCGGCCGATCCCGCTGCCCGCCCCGGTCACGACGGCGATCTGCTGCGGCACGGCGGGTGCTCCCTCGGTTCGGCGGCGGTTTCGGCGGAAGTCCGGCGGTGGCCCGGGGCGTCCGGCGGGCCGGGCCGCGCGGCACTCCCGGCGTCCGTCGATGATCGCGCCGAGGACCGCCCGGTGTCACTCGTCGAAGCCGCCAACACGCCGGTCGTCCGGGCGGTACGCGGCTGGTGCAACCTCCCGTACCCCGCCGACCGGCGGGGGCGGATCCCCGCCGGTCGGCCGGTTGCCCGCCCTGTCGCAACCGGGTCCGCGCGGGCCGGCGTCATAGGATCACGAACGGCACGGACGTTCGCCCTTCGGGCAACCGTGCCGTTCCGGGGTGTTCGGGGCCGCTGCGCCGCGCCCCGGACAGGCCCCGCCCGGGGCAGCGGCCGTCCGGCCGTCCCCGGGCGTCCCACCGTCGGAGAGATCGAACGTGCAGCCGCAGCCCTCCCGTGCCCGCCGCCGGGCCGTCCGTACCCGTACCCTCCTCGCGGGCACCGCCGCGGCCGCCCTGGCCGCCGCGCTGACCGGCTGCGGGAGCTCCGGCGGGCCGTCGAACTCGCAGGACGGGGCGAAGCCGGCCGCGTCCAGCGCGTCCGCGAGCCCCACGCCGCCGAAGCCCTCGAAGGTGCTGATGCCGACCGGGCCGGCCGCCGACCTGAAGAAGGTCCGCGACACCGAGGCCGGGCCGATCATGATGACCACGCTGAACGGCCCGAAGTCCGGGGTCAGCGGCAAGGTCTGGGTCTGGCTGCCGCCGCAGTACAACGACCCCGCGTACGCCAAGCACGGGTTCCCGGTGCTCACCCTGTACGCGGGCGGGCAGAGCGCCGGCTACAACACCTGGACGGACAACCAGCTGCCGATCCAGAAGATCGACGCCGAGCTCTCCAAGGCGGGCAAGGCCCACCCGTTCATCCTGATCATGCCGGTGCAGAACCTGAACTCCAGCGAGTCCAAGGCGCTGGAGTGCTCCGACATCCCGGGCCAGCCGAAGATCGGCACCTGGATGGCCGAGGACATCCCGGACTTCGTCCGCGCGAACTTCCGCACCGTGAAGGGCCGCGACGGCTGGGGCCTGATGGGCGCTTCCACCGGCGCGTTCTGCAGCGCCAAGCTCGCCCTGCAGCACCCGGAGACGTTCAAGGCGGCCGTCCCGATCGACGGCTACTTCAACCCCGACTCGCCGCTCTGGCACGGCCACGAGCAGGAGCGCCTGGCCAACAGCCCCGGCCAGCTGGTCGCCCTGGGCAAGGCGGACGTGCGGATGCTCGCCACCGCCGGCGGCTCCAACGCGTACGAGACCGGGCTGGTCAAGGCCTGGGTCAAGAAGGCGGCCCCGCCGCTGACCGTCGAGTACTACGAGCAGCCCGGCGGCAAGCACCTCACCTCCGACTTCAAGAAGATGATCCCCGACACCCTGCAGTGGCTGAGCAAGAACCTGGCCGGGCCGGAGGCGGACTGACGCACCGTCGGGGGCCGGCGGGCGCGACGGCGGAGTGCACGAATTCGGCGAGTCCGCCCCCGCCGGCCGCCGCGGAGCGGGATACTCCATTCCGGCGGCGGGTGCAGCCCGCCGGCCCGCGCCGTTCCAGCCGCAGTGCGCCCGCCCGGGCGCCGGGCACCCCGGCGCCCGGGCCCGCGGCGATCGACCGGATCGTTCGAACGTCCCGATCACCCCGCTGACCTGCGCGTCAATCGGTCATTGATTCGACTCTGATGGGCTTTCCGCACGCTGGAGCCCCAGGCCGAGCACCACTCGCGGTGCCGGAGCCGTTCCAGCCCCAGTCAGCCGCGAAGAGAGCGCCATGTCCTGTCACCTGCTCCCCGTCGACTCGCCACAGGTCCCCGCCCAGCCGCACGCGGAGCGTCGGATGCCGGACGTCGAGCCCATCCCGTTCGCCGGCCTGCGCCTGGTGCACGCGGCGCTGCGCCGCGACCTCGCCCGGCTGCCCAACGCCCTGCGCCTGTTGCAGCCCGGTGACGAGGCCGCCGCCCAGGCACTGCAGCGGCACTGGGACTTCATGACCGCCATGCTCACCTGCCACCACGAGCAGCAGGACACCCGGCTCTGGCCGCTGCTGCGCCGCTTCGCGCCGGAGCTGCGCCTGCTGCTCAACTGGCTGGAGGCCGACCACCACAACCTCGACCACTCCTTCACCCGGGTCACCACCCTGGTCCGGATCGCCACCCGGGACCCGGCCAGCGCCTGGCCGGTCGCCTACGCGGTCGAGGAGCTCGCCGCCCGGCTGGAGACCCACCTGCGGATCGAGGAGCGCCAGCTGTTGCCGCGGATGGCCGGGATCTTCCCCGCCGGCTCGCGGATCGGCACCCTGCCCGAGCTCCTCGACCTGCTGCGCGCGGCCGACGGCCCGGCCTCCTCGGACGCCCTGGTCTGGCTGCTGGACGGCGTCGACGAGGCCCGGATCGACCGGCTGCTCGCGGACTGCGACGACGCCACCGCCCGGCACTGGCCGCACTGGCGGGCCACCTACGCCCGCTGCTCCGAGCAGCTCTGGGGCCGGGGCTGCTGACGCCCGGTCAGGCGGCGCCCAGCGCCGCCAGGTACGGGCCCAGGTCGGCCGCGTCCGCGGTCGCCAGCCCGATGTAGCCGTCCGGCCGGACGAGCAGGTAGCCCTCACCCCACCCCTCGGGGACCCGCGCCGTGCGGACGTCCGCGGGCAGCCCGGCGGGGACGGGCAGCGCCGTGCCCGCGACGACCAGCGTCGCGTGCGGGCCGCGCAGCACGTCGAACAGCCGCTGCCCGGTGCCGTCGGCGGCGGTGCACGCCGCGTCCGGGGCCCGGTCGCCGGCCTGCAGGTCGTCCTCGCCGAGACCGCTGCGGCGCTCCTCGCTGAGCGGGCCGCCGCGGTAGCCGACGCCGAGCTGCTCGGTGTGTCGGCCGCGCTTGGCGGAGGGGCCGATCGTGCCGGCCCGGTGCAGCGAGGTGCTCATCTCCAGCACGTCGGCCGCCACCGGCAGCCGCTCCGGCTCGTAGCTGTCCAGCAGGTCTGCGGGGGCGCCGTCGCGCAGCACCCGGCCGAGCTTCCAGCCCAGGTTGTAGGCGTCCTGGATGCTGGTGTTCAGCCCCTGTCCGCCGGCCGGGGAGTGCACGTGCGCCGCGTCCCCGGCCAGGAACACCCGGCCGCTGCGGAAGCGGTCGGCGAGCGCCGCGCGCGGCCGGAAGCCGGAGGCCCAGCGCACCTCCAGGACCGCCGAGGCCGGCAGCGGGGTGCGCTCGGCGACCGTCCGCCGCACGCCCTCGGCGGAGGTGTCCGGCTCGCCCTCGTCGTACTGCGCGAACAGCTGGAAGTCCCGGGCGGTGCCGCCGGGCAGCGGGCAGAGCAGCGCGGCCCCGCCGGGGGCGTGCTGCCAGACGTGCCAGTGGTCGCGGGAGAGCCCCTCGATCCGGACGTCGGCGATCAGGGCCGCCTTGGGGTCGACCGTCTCGCCGGCCATCGGGATGCCGACGGCGCGGCGCACCGTGCTGCGGCCGCCGTCCGCGGCCACCAGGTAGGTGGCGGTGGCGGTGCCGGCGGTGGTGTCCACCTCGACGCCGTCCGCGTCCTGCCGCACGGCGAGCACGCCGGTGCCGAACTCGACCGAGCCGCCGAGCTCCAGCAGCCGCGCGTGGAGGATCTCCTGGGTGCGCCACTGGGGGAGCATCCACGCCTCCGGGTAGGGCACGCCGTCCTCGGCGGGCCGGCGCTCCATCAGGTCCCACTCGGGGCCGGGCTCGGCGCCCTGCCAGGACCGCATCGGCGGGTAGGGCGAGCCGCAGGCGCGGACGGCGCCGATCACCCCGAGGTCGTCGAAGACCTCCTGGGTGCGGGGCTGCAGGCCCTTGCCGCGCGAGCCGGGGAAGAGGCCGGGAGCCTGCTCCAGCAGCCGGAACCGGACGCCCCGGCGGGCCAGGTCGCAGGCGAGGACGAGGCCGGTCGGGCCGGCGCCGACGATCAGGACGTCGGTGTGCATGCCGATCTCCTTAACACTGTTAAGTGGCGATGCACCGAGGATCCACTTAACGGTGTTAAATTGTCAAGGGGGTGCGGATGCGGCACAGTGCGGGCCGGACGGGCCCGGCGGCGGAGGTGGAGGACGTGGCGGCCAAACTGGAACGCGCACGCGTGGTCGACACCGCGCTGCGCCTGCTCGACGAGACCGGCCTGGAGGGCCTCACCCTGCGCCGGATCGCCACCGAACTCGACGTCAAGGCACCCGCCCTGTACTGGCACTTCGCCAACAAGCAGGCCCTGCTCGACGAGATGGCCACCGAGATGCTGCGCCGGATGACCGCCGCCGCCGAACCGCCCGGCCCCGACGCCGACTGGCGCGACTGGCTGCTGCTCACCTGCCGCACCCTGCGCCGCGCCCTGCTCGGCCACCGCGACGGCGCCAAGGTCTTCAGCGGCACCCGCCTCACCGACACCGGCCACGCCGGCCGCCTGGAGGAGCAACTGCGCGCCTTCGTCCGCGGCGGCTTCACCGTCGACGACGCGGTGGAGGCCTACTTCACCGCCTACTCCTTCACCGTGGGCTTCGTCATCGAGGAACAGGCCGTCCATCCGCTGCCGGGCGAACGCGCCCCCGGCTACGACCCCGAGGAGCGGGCCCGCGCCATGGGGGCCGAGCACCCGCTCGCCGCCGCCTCCGGTACCGGCCTGTTCGAGGACTTCGAGCGGCGCTTCGAGCGCGGGCTCGCCGTGGTCGTCGCCGGGATCGAGGCCGTGCTGCTGCCCTGACCCCGCCCGTCAGGCCGTCGCGTCGCCGGTACTCCGCCGCGGGGCGGCGGTGAGCCCGGCCGGGGCGGCACGGTCGAAGGAGTCGTCGACGGCCACCACCTCGCGCCCGGCGGCGTCCAGCAGCGAGGCCGCGATGGCCGCCCGCATTCCGCCGGCGCAGTGCACCCAGACCGGCCCGGGCGGCACCTCGCCGATCCGGCCGGGCAGCAGGTGCACGGGGATGTGCAGCGACCCGGCAACCGCGCCGCCGGCCCGCTCGGAGGCCCGGCGGACGTCCAGCACGACGGGCCGGCCGCCGTTCGCCGGCGGCGCGGCGAGGGCCGCCGCGAGGTCCGCGAAGTCGGCCCGGCGGAAGGAGCGCGGCCGCTCGCCGGCGGCCGTCCAGTCGGCGGGGCCGCCGGTGGCCGCGGCGGCGGGCCGGTCGATCCCGACCCGGACCAGCTCGCGCTGGGCGGCGGCGATCTCCTCGGCGGTCGCGGCGAGCAGGGTGACCGGCCTGCCCCAGGGGATCAGCCACGCCAGGTAGGTGGCGAGGCTGCCGGTGCCCTCGATGTTGAACGAGCCGGCCAGGTGGCCCTCGGCGAAGGCGACCCGGCTGCGCAGGTCGACCACCCACTCACCGGCGGCCAGCCGGGCGGCGAGCTCGGCGGCGTCCGCCCGCCGGGGCGGGGTGAGGTCGACCGGCGCCGGGCCGGCGGCGTTGGCCGGACCCATGTGGGCGTAGTAGGCGGGGACGTCCTCCAGGCCGGCCAGCAGGTCGGTGACGAAGGTGTCGACGTCCTTGACCAGGGCGTCGTTGGAGGTGCGCTCGGCGCCGACGGTCGTTCCGGCGGGGGCGCCGGCCGCGTGCCCGGCGGCGCAGAAGCTGCCGAAGCCGTGGGTGGGCAGCACCGCGGTGGTGTCGGGGAGGGCGTCGGCCAGCCGGTGCGCGGAGGCGTGCTGGGCGCGGGCCAGCTGCTCGGTGAGCCGTGGCTCCACCAGGTCGGGGCGGCCGACGGTGCCGATCAGCAGCGATCCGCCGGTGAAGGCGGCGACCGGGCGGCCGTCCTCCTCCAGCACGTAGGCGGTGTGGTGCGGGGTGTGCCCCGGGGTCGCGACGGCCCGCAGGGCGAGTCCGGCGTCCACCGGGTGCACGTCGCCGTCCTCGACCGGCACCCGGTCGAAGGAGGCCCGGGCGCCGGAGGGCACCAGGTAGCGGGCACCGGTGAGGCGGGCGAGCTCCAGACCGCCGCTGACGTAGTCGTTGTGCACGTGCGTCTCGACCACCAGCGCGATCCGCACCCCGTGCCGGGCGGCCGCGGCGATCAGCCGGTCGACGTCGCGCGGCGGATCGACGACCACGCCGGTCCTCGCGCCGCCCGCCAGGTAGCTGCGGTTGCCGAGGCCGGTGAGTTCCACGGTGTCGATGAAGAACATCGCTGCCCCTTCCCGCTCCAGGGTACCCCTGGGGGTATCTCTCCTCCACTCCGGCGGAAGCACCCCGGGGCGTCCGGGGGAGGGGCGGGGAAAACCCGCACCCCCGGCCGGGAACGCACCGGTAAGGTCCGCCGGATGACCGCTCCCGCACTCTTCGAGCCGCCCCTGCTCACCCGCCTCAGGGCCGCCGACCGGATCCTGGTCGCCGGGGCCGGCGGCGGCTTCGACGTCTACGCCGGACTCCCGATCGCCCTCGCCCTGCGCGCCGCCGGCAAGGAGGTCCACCTGGCCAACCTCTCCTTCAGCCACCTGTACGGCCTGGACACCGACGTCTGGCTCGCGCCGGACGTCGCCGCGATCCGCCCCGACACCCGCAGCGCCGAGCGGTACTTCCCCGAGCGCACCCTGGCCCGCTGGCTGCGGCTGCACGGCGTGCCGGACACCGTCTGGGCGTTCGCCCCGGTCGGCGTCCGACCGCTGCGCGCGGCCTACCGGGCGCTGACCGACCACCTCGGCGTCGACGCGGTGCTGCTGGTGGACGGCGGGACGGACATCCTGATGCGCGGCGACGAGGCCGGGCTCGGCACGCCCGAGGAGGACATGGCCAGCCTGGCCGCCGTCGCCGGCCTCGCCCACCTCCCGACCCGGCTGGTCGCCTGCCTCGGCTTCGGCATCGACGCGTACCACGGGGTCAACCACGCGCTGGTGCTGGAGAACCTCGCCGCGCTCGACCGCGCGGGCGGCTACCTGGGCGCGTTCTCGCTGCCGCGGGAGAGCCGCGAGGGCGCGCTCTACCTGGACGCCGTCGAGCACGCCCGGGCCTCCTGCCCGGAGCACCCCAGCATCGTGCACGGCTCGGTCGCGGCCGCGCTGCGGGGCGAGTTCGGCGACGTCCGCTTCACCGAGCGGACGAAGGGCGGTGAACTGTTCGTCAACCCGTTGATGACGCTCTGGTTCGGCGTCACGGTGGAGGCGCTCGTCGCCCGGCACCTCTACCTCGACCGGATCGAACGGACCGTTCTGATGCGGCAGATCAGTTCGGTCGTCGAGGAGTTCCGCGACGAGCTGCCCGCACAGCGCCCACCTCGGGTTTTCCCGCACTGACCGGCGCCGCCCCGGCCCGCCGGCGGCCGAAGGAGCGTGCACGGTCCGGTGCGCGCCGGGCGGGCAGTGGTTCACGCCCGGCGCGCACCGGGCGTCCGTGCCTCCGTGCCCGCTCCGCCGGCGGTGTGTCGCCGCCGCCGCTCGGGCAGACTCCGCCGCGATCATGACCGCCGGCCCGGACGCACCCGTCCGGACCGCCGGACGGCCCAGGAAAGGCGACCCGGCAGTGCCACAACCCTTCGAGCTCCCGGACTTCTACGTCCCGCACCCGGCGACGCTCAACCCCCACCTCGACCACGCCCGGGCCCACACCAAGCAGTGGGCCCGCGGCATGGGGATGCTGGAAGGCTCGGGCGTCTGGGAGGAGCGCGACCTCGACGCGCACGACTACGCACTGCTGTGCGCCTACACCCACCCCGACTGCTCTGCCGAGGAACTCGCCCTCGTCACCGACTGGTACGTCTGGGTCTTCTTCTTCGACGACCACTTCCTCGAGCTGTTCAAGCGCACCCAGGACCGCAAGGGCGGCAAGGCCTACCTCGACCGGCTGCCCGCCTTCATGCCGATGGACCTCGCCGAGGGCACGCCCGAGCCCACCAACCCGGTCGAGGCCGGTCTCGCCGACCTGTGGCTGCGCACCGTGCCCGGCATGTCCACCGACTGGCGCGAGCGCTTCCGGGAGTCCACCGAGCACCTGCTCCAGGAGTCCATGTGGGAGCTCTCCAACATCAACGCCGGCCGGATCTCCAACCCGGTCGAGTACATCGAGATGCGCCGCAAGGTCGGCGGCGCCCCCTGGTCGGCCGGCCTGGTCGAACACGCCGTCGGCGCCGAGGTCCCCGCCGCGATCGCCGCCTCCCGGCCGATGCGGGTGCTGCGCGACGCCTTCTCCGACGGCGTCCACCTGCGCAACGACCTCTTCTCCTACCAGCGCGAGGTCGAGGACGAGGGCGAACTCTCCAACGGCGTCCTGGTGCTGGAGACCTTCCTCGGCTGCTCCACCCAGGAGGCGGCCGAGCGGGTCAACGACCTGCTCACCTCCCGGCTGCACCAGTTCGAGAACACCGTCTTCGCCGAACTCCCGCTGCTCTTCGCCGAGCACGGACTCGACGCGGGCGAGGCCGCCGGCGTCATGAAGTACGTCAAGGGCCTCCAGGACTGGCAGTCCGGCGGCCACGAGTGGCACCTGCGCTCCAGCCGCTACATGAACGGCGGCGGCGCCGCGGCCGGGCGCGTCCCCGACCTGCCCGGCCCGACCGGCGTCGGCACCGGGGCCGCCGACCTGCTCAAGGCGCTGCGCGGCCTGACCGACCCGGCCCGCGCCCGCGGCTTCGGCCACACCCCGTTCCGCCCGGTCGCCCCCGCGCCGCCGCCCGAGTTCGAGATGCCCTTCCCGACCAGGCTCAACCCGCACCTGGACGGCGCCCGGCAGCGGCTGGTCGACTGGGCCCGGCAGGTGCGGCTGATCGACCCCGTCCCCGGCGTCTGGACGGAGGAGAAGCTGGTCGACTTCGACTTCGCGCTCTGCGCCGCCGGCATCGCCCCGGACGCCGCCCCCGACCAGCTCGACCTGGCCGCCGACTGGCTCGCCTGGGGCACCTACGCGGACGACCTCTACCCGGCCGTGCACGGCGCCGCCCGGGACCTCGCCGGAGCCAGGCGGCGCAACGAGCGGCTGCTCGCCCTCATGCCGCTGGACGGCCCCGCCGCCGACCCGCTCGACGGCCTGGAGCGCGGCCTCGCCGACCTGTGGACCCGCACCGCGGAGCCGATGGACGACGGCTCCCGCCGTCGCTTCCGCGCCGCGGTCGAGCGGATGCTCGACTCCTGGCTCTGGGAGATGCTCAACCAGGCGCAGAACCGCATCCCCGACCCGGTGGACTACCTGGAGATGCGCCGCCTCACCTTCGGCTCCGACCTCACCATGAGCCTCGCCCGGCTCGGCCACGGCCGCAGCGTCCCCGACGAGGTGCAGCGGCACGCCTCGATGCTGGCCCTGGAGAACTCCGCGGCCGACTACGCGATGCTCGTCAACGACGTCTTCTCGTACCGCAAGGAGGTCGAGTACGAGGGGGAGCTGCACAACATGGTGCTGGTCACCGAGAACTTCTTCGACTGCGACCACCCGACCGCGCTCGGCATCGTGCTCGACCTGATGACGTCGAGGCTGAGCCAGTTCCAGCACGTCGCCGACCGGGAACTGCCCCAGCTCCACGAGGACTTCAAGCTGGACGCGGCCGCCCGCGCGGTACTCGACGGCTACGTCGCCGAGCTGCAGGACTGGATGGCCGCCGTACTCACCTGGCACCGGGAGTGCCACCGCTACACCGAGGAGGACCTGGCCCGGCACCACCGCCCGGCGCTGCCCACGGCGCCGGTCCGGGTGCCGCCGGTCCGGGTGCCGTCGGGCCCGACCGGCCTCGGCACCGCGGGCGTCCGGCTGCCCGCCCCGGCCGTCCCCGCCCTCCCCTGAGACGTGCCCCGACGGCCCGCCGGTGCCCGTGACGGGCGCGGGGAACCGCGAGGTTCCCCGCGCCCCGGCTCACTTCTTCGCCGCCGCCAGGATCTTGACGGTGGTGTGGAAGAAGCGCGAGGTCGCCGTCCCGGCGTAGGCCCTGCCGAACAGCGTGGCCGGGTTGCCGCCCAGCCGGCCGTTCCGCAGGTGCAGCACCACGAAGGCCGCGTTCGCCGTCGCGCCCACCAGCTCCCAGTCGCCCTTGGGGGAGGCGGCGGGCGGGGCGAGCTCCGCCGGCAGCGGCTCGGACAGGAACAGCACGCACAGCCGCAGCTCCGGCGTCACCTCGATCCCGGCGAACGGGTCGGCCGCGACGATCGCCTCCAGCTCGTCGAGCGTGCACAGCACCGTCGGCACCGGGTAGCCCAGCGCCCGCTCCAGGTGCTCCTCGATCCGCGCGGTGAGCGCCGCCCGGTCGGCCTCCTCCGTCTCGAAGAACACGTTCCCGCTCTGGATGTACGACCGCACCCGCGCCAGGCCCAGCTCCTCGAAGAGCTCGCGGAGGCGCTGCATGGTCACCGTGTGCCCGCCCACGTTGATCGCACGGAGGAAGGCGGTGTACGTCTGCGTCATGGAGCCAGTCTGGCAGCGGGCACTGCCAGACTGGGGACCATGACGACCTGGCAGGACTTCGAGTACGAAGCGCCGGATCTCGCCCCGCTGGTGCGGGCCCGGTTCGAGGCGAACAAGCACCACGTGCTGGCCACCCTGCGGCGCGGCGGCGCGCCCCGGGTCAGCGGCACCGAGGTCCGGTTCATCGGCGCCGACCTGACCGTCGGCTCCATGCACGGTGCGGTGAAGGCCCTCGACCTGCGCCGGGACGGCCGCTTCGCGCTGCACAGCAACCCCGGCGACGGGTCGATGGCCGACGGCGACGCCAAGGTCTCCGGCACCGCCGTCGAGATCACCGACCCGGCCGAGCTCGCCGCCTACGAGGGCGACCTCCCCGAGGCGCCGCCCGGCGCCTTCCACGCCTTCCGGCTCGAACCGGAGGAGGTGGTGCTCACCACCGTCGCCGGCGACCGGCTGGTGATCCACGCCTGGCGGCGGGGCGAGGGCGTCCGGGTCTTCGAGCGGACCTGACCGGCGGCCCGGCAGCCGCCGCGCGGGCGGCCGCCGCTGCCCGGGGAGCCGTCGCCCGGGGAGCCGTCGCCCGGGGAACCGCTACTCGGGCAGCACCGAGCGGACGGCCTCGGGCGTCCGGGCCACCACCGCGTGCCCGTCGTCCGCCGTGATGATCGGACGCTGGATCAGGATCGGCTGCTCGGCCAGCGCCGCGATCCAGCGCCCCCGGTCCGCCTCCTCGCGCGGCCACTGCCGCATGCCCAGCTCCGCGGCCGCGGCCTCGTCCAGCCGGGTGATGTCCCACGGCTCCAGGTTGAGCCGGGACAGCACGTCCGCCAGCTCCGCCGGGGTCGGCGGCTCCTCCAGGTAGCGCCGCACGGTGTACTCGACGCCCGCCGCGTCCAGGTCCGCGACGGCGCTGCGGCACTTGCTGCACCGCGGGTTGATCCAGATCTCCATGCCGCCAGCCTAGCGAGGGCGCCCCGGACCCCTCGGGCGTCGTGTGTCCGCGCCGGCCTCCGCACCCCCGGCGCCGCGCGGGCCACCCCTCACGCCGGCGGGTGGTTCCGGGGTCGTCCGGGAACTCCCGCCCCGCACCGGAGGGTTGTACCCGCAGGACGCGAGAGGGAGGCCGCGGGATGGACGGCGCAGCGATCATCGAGCAGTTGGTGGGCCCCGACGGGCGGGCGGATCCGTACCCGCTGTACGAGCTGGCGCACGGCCTCGGGCCGGTCGCACCCTGCGGTCCCGGGGTGCTGATGGCCGTCGGCCACCACGCCTGCGACCAGGTGCTGCGCAACCCCGCCTTCGGGGTCCCCGACCCGGTGCAGCGCGAGGCGTGGGAGCCGGGCTTCGCCGACCACCCGGCGAAGGTGCTGCTGAGCCGCTCGATCCTGGAGCGCAACCCGCCGGACCACGGCCGGATGCGCTCGCTGATCTCCTCCGTCTTCACCGCCCGCCGGGTCGCCGCACTGGAGCCCGCCGTCACCGCCGCCGTCCACCGGCTGCTCGACACGACGGCCGCGCAGGGCGCCGACGGCGGCCCGGTCGACTTCATGGACGCCTTCGCGTTCCGGCTGCCGGTCGGCGTCGTCTGCGAGCTGCTCGGCGTGCCCGAGGCCGACCGGCACCGCTTCCGCGGCCTCGCCTCCGACCTCACCGCCGCGCTGGAGCTGCTGATCGACGACGACGAACTCGCCGCCGCCGACACGGCCGCCGAGGAGCTGTCCGACTACTTCACCCGGCTGGCCGCCGCCCGCCGCGCCCACCCGCAGGACGACCTGGTCAGCGCCCTCGTGCAGGTCGGCGCGGCGCAGCCCGAGCTGCTCTCCGGCCACGAGCTGCTCGCCAACCTGGTGCTGCTGCTGGTCGCCGGCTTCGAGACGACGACCAACCTGCTCGGCAACGCCGTCGCCCTGCTCTTCGACCACCCGGAGGCCGCCGCCGGGCTGCGGTCCGGCGCCGTCACCCCGGCAGGCCTCACCGAGGAGGTGCTGCGCCACGACTCGCCCGTCCAGCTGACCTCCCGGATCGCCCTCGCCGAGGGCCTGGACGTCGGCGGCGTCCCCGCCCCGCTCGGCACCGGCGTCTTCGTGCTGCTCGGCGCGGCCAACCGGGATCCGGCCCGGTACGAGGAGCCGGCCCGCTTCGACCCCACCCGTAGGGACAGCCACCCGCTGAGCTTCGGCGGCGGCCCGCACCACTGCCTCGGCGCCCAACTCGCCCGGCTGGAGGCCCGGATCGCGCTGCCCGCGCTGTTCGCCCGGTTCCCCGCTCTCGCCCCGGCCGGGCCCGCCGAGCGGCGCGACCGCCTCGTGCTGCGCGGGTACCGCACCCTGCCCGTCCGGGTGGCCTGACTCAGTGCTCCGACCCGCCCCACTCCATCAGGTTGGCGAACAGCTCCGCCTGCTCGCGGGCGTCGTCCAGCGCGTGGTGGGTGTGCGGCAGGTCAGGCAGCAGCGAGGCCGGCATCGACCGCTTGCCGATCCCGGCGAACGGCACCCCGGCCCGGGCCGCGTACAGCGTCTTCACGTCCAGGCAGCCCGAGTGCCCGAACGGGCTGCGCCCGGCGAACTCCATCAGGTACCAGTACAGGAACAGCCAGTCGTACGGCGCCGGGTAGCCCACCATGACCGGCCGGTACCGCCGCCCGTCCGGCCCGGCGCAGACCCGCTCCACCCAGGAGCAGAACGCCGCCATCGCCGCCTCCGGCGGGGTGCCCCCGGTCAGCAGCGCCGCGCGGTCCAGCCCGGAGACGGCCAGCGCCTGCGGGTCGAAGCGCTCGGAGACCGGCCGCAGTTCGCGGTAGAAGCCGGCCGCCTGCCGGCCGGCCCGCCGGAAGCCGTCCGCGTCGTGGTGCCCGGCGACGGCGGCGCCGAAGGAGAGCATCGAGTACGGGCCGGGGATCGGGCCGTCGGCCTCGACGTCGACGGATATGTACACGGTCGGGGTGGTGCGGCGCGCGGCGGACATGCGGGGATTCTTCCGGGCCGGGCGGTGCCGCCGCGACCGGATTACCGCGAGAATCGGCCCATGTCCCAGCCCGCCCTGATCCCTCCCGTCCCGCCGCGGCTACCGGAGCGCGTCCGGTGCCGGCGCTGCGGCCGCCTGCTGCACGACCCGCTCTCCCGGATGCTGCGCCTCGGCCGCGAGTGCCGGGGCCCGCAGGATCCGGTGCGGGTCGTCGAGGGCGAGCAGGAGACCCTCCCGGGCCTGGCCGCGCCCGCCCCGACATCGTCCGCGCCCATCGCGACCCCCATGACCACGGAAGGCGGTGCGCCGTGACGGAGGACCTCCGCGCCCGGCTGGACACCCTGGCGACCGAGGCGCACCGCCCCGAGCTGGCGGGCCTCGACCGGCTGCCCACGCTGGAGATCGCCGCGCTGATGAACGGCGAGGACCGCACGGTGCCCGAGGCGGTCGGCCGCCGACTGCCGGAGATCGCCGCGGCGGTGGACGCGATCGCCGCGCGGCTCGCCCGCGGCGGGCGGCTGGTCTACGCGGGGGCGGGCACCGCCGGGCGGATCGGGGTGCTGGACGCCGCCGAGTGCCCGCCCACCTTCGGCACCGACCCGGAGCTGGTGGTCGGCCTGATCGCGGGCGGCCCGGAGGCGGTGCTGAACGCCGTGGAGGGGGCCGAGGACGACCGCGGGCTGGCCGTCGCGGACCTGGACGGGATCGGCCTGACCGCGGACGACGCGGTGATCGGGGTCTCCGCCTCCGGGCGGACGCCGTACGCGGTGGCCGCCGTCGCGCACGCCCGGGCCCGCGGCGCGCTGACGGTCGGCCTGGCCTGCACCGCCGGTTCCGAGCTGGGCGCGGAGGCCGAGCACCCGATCGAGGTGGTGGTCGGCCCGGAGGTGCTCACCGGCTCGACCCGGCTGAAGGCCGGCACCGCGCAGAAGCTGGTGCTCAACATGGTGTCGACGATCACCATGGTCCGGCTCGGCCGCACCTACGGGAACCTGATGGTCGACCTGCGGGCCACCAACGAGAAGCTCAGGGCCCGCTGCCGCCGGATCGTCGCCCTCGCCACCGGGGCCGCCCCCGAGGCCGCCGACCGCGCCCTGGACGCCGCCGGCGGCGAGGTGAAGCCCGCGGTCCTCACCCTGCTCACCGGTCTCGCCCCCGCCGACGCCGCCCGCCTGCTGGCCGCCCACGGCGGACGCCTGCGCGAGGCCCTGGACGCCGCCGGGCGCACCGCGGCCCCCGTCCCCGGGGCGGGGACGGGGGCCGACGGCGCGCCGTAGGGCCTACAGGTCGAAGTAGAGCTCGAACTCGTGCGGGTGCGGCCGCAGCGCGATCGGGGCGATCTCGTTGGTGCGCTTGAAGTCGATCCAGGTCTCGATCAGGTCGGGGGTGAACACCCCGCCCGCGAGCAGGTACTCGTGGTCGGCCTCCAGCGCGTCGAGGACGGCGCCGAGCGAGGCGGGCACCTGCGGCACCGCGGAGTGCTCGTCGGGGGCCAGCTCGTAGAGGTCCTTGTCGACCGGCTCCAGCGGCTCGATCTTGTTCTTGATGCCGTCCAGCCCGGCCATCAGCATGGCGGAGAAGGCCAGGTACGGGTTGGACGCCGGGTCGGGCGCGCGGAACTCGATGCGCTTGGCCTTGGCGTTCGACCCGGTGATCGGGATGCGGATCGCCGCGGAGCGGTTGCGCTGCGAGTACACCAGGTTGACCGGCGCCTCGAAGCCCGGCACCAGGCGGTGGTAGGAGTTCACCGAGGGGTTGGTGAAGGCCAGCAGCGAGGGCGCGTGGCGCAGCAGGCCGCCGATGTAGTAGCGCGCGGTGTCGGAGAGGCCGGCGTAGCCCTGCTCGTCGTAGAAGAGCGGCGAGCCCTCGGTCCACAGCGACTGGTGGACGTGCATGCCGGAGCCGTTGTCGCCGAAGATCGGCTTGGGCATGAAGGTGGCGGTCTTGCCGTTCCGCCACGCCACGTTCTTGATGATGTACTTGAACAGCATCAGGTCGTCGGCGGCGTGCAGCAGGGTGTTGAACTTGTAGTTGATCTCCGCCTGGCCGGCGGTGCCCACCTCGTGGTGCTGCCGCTCGACCTGCAGGCCGGCGGCGGCGAGCTCCAGCGACATCTCGGCGCGCAGGTCGGCGAAGTGGTCCACCGGCGGCACGGGGAAGTAGCCGCCCTTGTACTTCACCTTGTAGCCGCGGTTGCCGCCCTCCTCGATCCGGCCGGTGTTCCAGGCGCCGGCGATCGAGTCGATGTGGTAGTACGAGGCGTTCGCACTGGTCTCGTAGCGGACCTCGTCGAACACGTAGAACTCGGCCTCCGGGCCGAAGTACGCGGTGTCGGCGATGCCGGAGGAGGCGAGGTAGGCCTCGGCCTTCTTGGCGACGTTGCGCGGGTCGCGGCTGTAGGCCTCGCCCGTGATCGGGTCCTGGATGAAGAAGTTGATGTTGAGGTGCTTCTCGGATCGGAACGGGTCCAGCCGGGCCGTCGCCAGGTCGGGGACGAGTGCCATGTCGGACTCGTGGATGGCCTGGAAGCCCCGGATCGAGGAACCGTCGAACATCAGGATCTCGGACGGGTCGAAGGTCGAGGCAGGCACTGAGAAGTGCTGCATGACGCCCGGCAGGTCGCAGAACCGGACATCGACGAACTTGATGTCGTTGTCCGTGATGTACTGCCTGACCTCGTCGGCGTTGGTGAACATCCATCCTCCTCAGCTGCGTCCGACCCACCGTAGGAGCCGGCCGTTTCCGGTTGGTGATTTCCCCGTCCTCTGCATGTTAACCAGCAGCACCCCGAGTGTGGGCAAAGTCATACGGGATGTGCAAAGCGCCCAAACCGGGCATCGGCCGGTCCGGGCCGCCCGCCGGTGCCGTGCGTGTCGGGGAGGCCCCGGAAGATCGCACGTGAAGCCCGGATACTGTGGATTTCGTGGACACCAGAGATGCGTTGGGATCGTGGCTGGACGGGCCGAAGGCCGCCGCCGAGAAGATGGGCGCCGACTTCGGCCACCGCGGCGAGCGCCTCGGCCTGCCGAAGGACGGCCCCGGCTCCGTCGCCGGCCCCGGCCGGCGCCTCGGCGCCCTGTTCGTCGACGGCTGGCTCTGCAGCCTCGTCGCCTACGGCCTGCTCTCCCGCGGCGACCAGGCCGGCGCCAACCTGTGGACGACCCCGCTCTTCTACGTGGTCACCGTCGTCCTGCTCGCCACCAGCGGCACCACCATCGGCAAGCGGCTCTTCGGCCTGCGCGTCGTCCGGCTGGACGGCGCCCGCGCCTCGATCCCGCAGGTGCTGCTGCGCACCCTGCTGCTCTGCCTGATCGTGCCCGCCGCGATCTGGGACCGCGACACCCGTGGCCTCCACGACAAGGCCGTCGGCACCGTCGAGGTCCGCATCTGACACCCGGCACCCCGTGCCCGGCCCGGGCGCCGGCCCGCCGGACCCGGAACGTCGAACGGCCCCGCCGCGAGGATTCGCGGCGGGGCCGTGGTGTCGGTGGGGTGGGGGCTCAGCGGACCTGGCCGCCCTTGGGCATCCGGGCGCCCTTGGGCATCGGGCCCTTGGGGATGGGCGCGCGGGAGAGCAGGTCGCCCAGTGCGCGCAGCCGGTCGTTGGTCTCGGTGACCTGGGCCGGGGTGATCGCGCGCGGCAGCCGCATCAGGTGGATCTGCAGCTTCTTCAGCGGGATCTCGCCCTCGCCGTTGCCGACCATGATGTCGTGCACCGGGACGTCGCCGACGACCTTGGCCATCTTCTTCTTCTCGGCGGCCAGCAGCGGACGGACCCGGTTCGGGTTGCCCTCGCCGATCAGCGCGATGCCGGGGCGGCCGACCGCGCGGTAGACCGCGTCCTGGCTGCGGGTCACCGCCACCGGGGTCGGGTTGGCGTTCCAGCCGCGCCGGATGTTGTTCAGCACCGCAGCGACCGCGCCCGGCTGGCCCTCCATCTGCCCGAAGGCGGCCCGCTCGGCCCGGCGTCCGAAGACCACGGCCACCGCCAGGAAGCCCACGACGAAGCCGAGGATGCCCAGGTAGACGGGGTGCCCGATCGCGAAACCGATGGCGAGGAACACGCCGAAGGTGATGAGGCCGACTGCGGCGATGATCAGGCCGATCTTGGTGTCGACCTTCTTGGTCATGGTGTACGCCGTGCGGATCTGCTGCAGCCGCCCGGGGTTCTCGGATGTTTCCCTCGCCATAGGGCTCATGGTACGTGCCGGGGGGGCGGGTTATCCAAGGGCGGTGCCCGACCGGTGCCGACCCCGCCCGTACGGACCCGCGGGCACCCGTGCGGGGAGCGGGGAAGGGCCCGGCACGAGGGCCCCGGTGACGTCTCGGGAACGGCGCCCGCGAGCGGCGTCCCGGGAACGGCGTCCCGGGAACGGCGTCTCAGGAACGGCGGCGCAGGCCCGGTGCCGCGCCCGCGTCCAGCTCCCGTTCGGCGGCGTGCCGGCGGTTCTCGCAGACCGCGGCCCAGGCGTTGCGGCGGGCCTGCCGCTGGCCGCCGGCCAGCAGCACGCTCTCGGCGTAGCGCAGGGCGCCGCCCACCGACGGCATCCGCGCCGGCAACAGGCCGCGCTGCACTCCGCTCACTGCCCCCATGCTCAACAGCTCCCCTCAGGACCGGCGGACGACTGACACCGTCAGGGTCGCCCGCAGGTGTTACCGATCGGTGACCTGCCGGTCAAAGTCGCATGAAAGCCGCACGACCGCAAGACGGCCGCGCCGCAGGTACGCCGGAGGGCGGCAGGCTCCTGCCCGCCGCCCCCGAAGCTTCCGGTACGACCCTCGTACGGCCCCGCGGGCCCCTCCGGGCCGGACCCGGGTGCCGGCGTCAGACCGCCGCGCGCTCGCGGTGCTCCAGCGCCTGCCGGTACAGCCGGCCCGCGCGGTACGAGGACCGCACCAGCGGACCCGACATCACACCGGCGAAGCCGAGCTCCTCGGCCTCCTCCTGCAGCTCCACGAACTCCTGCGGCTTCACCCAGCGCTCCACCGGGTGGTGACGCAGCGAGGGCCGCAGGTACTGGGTGATGGTGATCAGCTCGCAGCCCGCCCCGACCAGGTCGGCCAGCGCCTGGCTGACCTCCTCGCGGGTCTCGCCCATGCCGAGGATCAGGTTGGACTTGGTGACCAGGCCGGCCGCGCGGGCCTGCGTGATGACGTCCAGCGAGCGCTCGTAGCGGAAGGCCGGGCGGATCCGCTTGAAGATCCGCGGGACCGTCTCCACGTTGTGCGCCAGCACCTCGGGACGGGAGGAGAAGACCTCGGCGAGCTGCTCCGGGACGGCGTTGAAGTCCGGGATCAGCAGCTCCACACCGGTACGGCCGGCCTCGCGGCCGGCGGTCATCGCGTGCACCTGGCGGACGGTCTCGGCGTACAGCCAGGCGCCGCCGTCCTCCAGGTCGTCACGGGCGACACCGGTGATGGTGGCGTAGTTCAGGTCCATGGTGACGATGGACTCGGCGACCCGGCGCGGCTCGTCCCGGTCGAACTCGGCGGGCTTGCCGGTGTCGATCTGGCAGAAGTCGCAGCGGCGGGTGCACTGGTCACCACCGATGAGGAAGGTGGCCTCGCGGTCCTCCCAGCACTCGAAGATGTTGGGGCAGCCGGCCTCCTGGCAGACCGTGTGCAGCCCCTCCTTCTTCACCAGCGAATGCAGGGCGTTGTACTCCGGGCCCATCTTCGCCCGGGTCTTGATCCACTCGGGCTTCCGCTCGATGGGGGTCTCGCTGTTGCGGACCTCCAGGCGGAGAAGCTTCCTGCCGTCGGGCGCGACAGCGGACACGTGCAACTCCTAGAACTAGACGGGGTACCCCCAGGGTACGCCTGTGCTTTCATCGCCTGTACCGGGCCTGTTGCCCCTCAATCGCAGGGCAACATGGCTACTGATCGGTAGATTCCCGCCTCAGCGGGCGACCGCGGGCTCGGGCAGCTCCGCGAAGACCTCCGCCAGGTGCCTCTGCACCACCGGCAGCGCGTCCGCCACGCCGAACGGCCGGGCCAGCTCACCGGAGAGCGACCCCACCCCGGCGTCCCGGATCCCGCACGGCACGATCCGGTCGAACCAGGTCATGTCCGGGTCGCAGTTCAGAGCGAACCCGTGCATCGTCACCCCGCGCGCCACCCGGACGCCGATCGCCGCCAGCTTCCGGTCGTCGCCCCGCTGCCCCGCGTTCGACGGCGCGTACTCCGGACCGGCCAGCCGCGGGTCGATCCCCAGCGGCAGCCCCATCCGCAGCGTCAGCTTGCCGATCTCCACCACCTGCGACGGATCCACCACCGCGTCCGGGATGTCCTCGCCGAGCACCCACACCCCGCTGCGGCCCTCCACCCGCGAGGTCGCCACCCCGACCTCGGCGCAGGCGCGGATCAGCGCCTCCTCCAGCCGGCGCACGTACGCCACCACGTCGACCGGGTCCGGCAGCTTCACGATCGGATAGCCCACCAGCTGCCCCGGCCCGTGCCAGGTGATCTCGCCGCCCCGGTTCACCTGCACCACCGGGGTGCCGTCCAGCGGGTAGTCCTCCGGGTTGGTGCGCTTGCCCGCGGTGAACACCGGCGGGTGCTCCAGCAGCAGCACGGTGTCCGGGATCTCGTCCGCGACGCGCAGCGCGTGCAGCCGCTGCTGTTCCTCCCAGGCCTCCGGGTACGGGACGGCACCCTCGCCGATCCCCATCGTCACGAACCGTACGTCCTCGCTCACCGCTGCTCCTTGCCAGGCGTTCGAGACCAACCCGGTCACTGTACGCCTGCCCCCGGAAGAGCCGGTCGGCCCCCGAGGACGCCGCCGCCGTCAGGCCCCGGCGAGGAGCTGGAGGCGCAGGGCGAGCTGCAGTTCCAGGGCGCGCTCGGGGGAGTTCCAGTCCCGCCCGAGCAGCACCTCGATCCGGTCCAGCCGCTGGACGACGGTGTTCACGTGGACGTGCAGTTCGTCCTTGGCCCGGGTGAGGCTGCCGCCGCAGTCGAAGTAGGCCCGCAGGGTGCGGACCAGCTCCGTCCCGCGCCGGGCGTCGTAGGAGACGAGCGGGCCGAGCGCGGCCCCGACGAACCCCGCGACGTCGTGCCCGTCGCCGAGCAGGACGCCGAGGAAGCCGAGCCCCGCGGCGGAGGCCCCGCAGCCCTCGCGCCCGAGCACCCGCAGGGCCCGCACGCACCGCACCCCCTCCCCGTGCGCCGCCGCGAGCGCGGCCGGCCCCGCGGCGGGCCCGCCCGCGCCGACGGTGACCGGGCAGCCGGCGAGCCGGGCGAGGCGTTCGGCGGCGTCGGCGGCGGCCCGGTCGGGCGCGGTGCCGTCGTCGGGCAGCAGCAGCACGACGGCCTCGCCGTGCTCGGCGCTGATGCCGCGGGTGCCGAAGAGGTGGCGGGCGGCGGCCCCGGCGAGCCGGGAGCGGTCGGCGGGGTCGGCCTCGGCGACGAGCACGAGGTGGCGGCGGCCGAGGTCGACGCCGAGCCGGCGGCCGCGGGCGGTGAGGCCGGCGGGGTCGCGGTCGGGTGCGGTGAGCAGGTCGGCGAGGAGCTCGCCGCGGACGCGGTTCTCCGTCTCGGCGACGGAGCGCCGCAGCAGCAGGAGCAGCGCGGTGACCACGCTCGCCCGTTCGAAGATCCGCCGGTCGGCGTCGTCGAGGTCGGCGCGGCCGCACAGCACGAGGCCGCCGAGCAGGTCGTGGCCGGCCAGGGCGGCGCAGACCCAGTCCTCGCCGCGGCGCACCGCGCGGCCCTCGCTGCGGGAGGCGGCGAAGGCGTCGGCGAGGTGCCGGGACGGGCCCGCGGCGCCGTCCGGGCCGGGGCGGCCGGTGAGCGGGTGCCCGTCGCCGTCGTGGACGGCGACCTCGCCGCCGAGCAGGGTGGCGACCTCGGCGGCGACGTCGGCGGCCTCGGCGCCGCGCAGCACCAGGTCGGTGAGCCGGTCGTGGGCCTGTTCGGCGCGCTGGACGGCGGCGGCGTGCGCCTGGATGACGTGGTTGGCGGCGGCGAGGTCGGTGAGCGCGGCCCGGGTGTCGGCGAGCGCCTTCGCGGTGTCCAGGGCGACGGCGGCGTGCGCGGCGAGGGTGCAGAGCAGCGCCACCTCGTCGGGGGAGAAGGCCCGCGGGGAGCGGTCGGCGGCGAACAGCACGCCGATCACCCGGCCGCCGAGCAGCAGCGGCACGCCGATGATCGCGACCAGGCCCTCGTCCAGCACGCCGGCGTCGATGGTGCCGGTGTGGTGGAACCGCTCGTCGGTGCGGTAGTCGGGGGTGGCGTAGGGTCGGGCGGTCTGCGCGACCAGCCCGCCGAGGCCGTCGCCGAGGCTGAGCCGCAGGGTCTGGAAGAGCTGGGAGACCGAGCCGTCGGTGACCCGCATGTAGGTGTCCCCGGCCTCCTCGTCGGGGAGGGTGAGGTACGCGGTGTGGGTGCCGAGCAGCATCCGGGCCCGGCGGACGATGGCCTGCAGCACGGCGTCCAGGTCGCGGGAGGCCGCGAGGTCGCCGGCGGTGTCGAAGAGCGCGGTCAGTTCCGCCTCGCGGCGCCGGTGCTGGCGCAGCGTCCGGTGCACCCGCAGGGCCTGCCAGGCGGCGGCGTCGATCTCGGCGAGCACGGCGGCGGACGCGCCCTGCCGGCGCGCCTCGGAGAGCACCTCGGCGAAGTCCTCGGTGGCCGCGCCGGAGGCGAGCAGGTCGATCAGCCGGCGCAGGGCGGGGGCGGCGCTCTCGGGGGGCTCGTTCATGGTGCGGGCCATCGTGCCATTCATCCGTGCGGTCCGGGAGCGGCCCGGCCCGGGGCGGGGGAGTCGCCCCGGGCCGTGCCGGCGGGTCAGCCGACCGGCACGCCCTCGCGGGCCGGCTCGGTGTCGGCGAGGTCCTCGCCGCGGGTCTCCCGGGAGCAGAGCACCGCGAGGACGGTGATCGCGGCCGCGATCGCCACGTACACCGCGATCGGGGTCGAGCTGCCGTGGTCCTTCAGCAGCGCGGTGGCGATCAGCGGGGCCGGGGCGCCGGCCGCCACCGAGGAGAACTGGGCGCCGATGGAGGCGCCGGAGTACCGCATCCGGGTGGCGAACAGCTCGGAGAAGAACGCCGCCTGCGGGGCGTACATCGCGCTGTGGAAGACCAGGCCGATCGTGATCGCCGCGACCAGCGCGCCGAAGGACTCCGTGTCGACCATGCCGAAGAAGACGAACGCCCAGACGCCCACGCCGACCGCGCCGGCCAGGTACACCGGCTTGCGGCCGACCTTGTCGGAGAGCGCGCCGAACAGCGGGATCAGCGCGAACTGGACCGCGGAGGCGATCAGCACCGCGTTCAGCGCGGTCTGCTTCGGCAGGTGGACGTGCCCGACCGCGTACGCCAGCACGAAGGTGGTCATCACGTAGTACGAGATGTTCTCGGCCATCCGGGCGCCCATGGCGACCAGCACGTCCCGCCAGTGGTTGCGCAGCACGGCGACCAGCGGCGGCTGCTCCACGGACGTCCGGGCCTTCGCCGCCTCCAGCGCCTGCTGGAACAGCGGTGACTCGTCCACCGCGAGCCGGATCCACAGGCCGACCGCGACCAGCACCGCGGAGAGCAGGAACGGCACCCGCCAGCCCCAGGAGAGGAAGGCCTCGTCCGAGAGGGTCGCCGTCATCAGCGACAGCACGCCGGCCGCCAGCAGGTTGCCGGCCGGGGCACCGCCCTGCGGCCAGGACGCCCAGAAGCCGCGCCGGGCCCGGTCGCCGTGCTCGGAGACCAGCAGCACCGCGCCACCCCACTCGCCGCCCAGTGCGAAGCCCTGCACCAGCCGCAGCGCGGTGAGCAGCAGCGGCGCGGCGACGCCGATCTGGCGGTACGTCGGCAGGCAGCCGATCAGCGTGGTCGCGCCGCCCATCAGCAGCAGGCTCAGCACCAGCAGCCGCTTGCGGCCGATCCGGTCGCCGAAGTGCCCGAACACCAGGGCGCCCAGCGGGCGGGCGGCGAAGCCGATGGCGTAGGTGAGGAAGGAGAGCAGGGTGCCGGTCAGCGGGTCGCTGTCGGGGAAGAACACCTTGCCGAAGACGAGGGCGGCGGCGGTGCCGTAGAGGAAGTAGTCGTACCACTCGACGGTGGTGCCGATGAGGCTGGCGCCGACCACCTTCCAGAGCGGGGAGCCTGGTCTCGCGACGTCGGGAGAGTGGGCCATGGGGTCACCTGTTCTCGGGGGAGGGGCTGTGCGGGAGGGTACGGGCGGGGGCCCGCGGGACGGAGGCCGGGAGGGGCCGGGTCAGTGGGCCGTCCAGCCGCCGTCCACGGGCAGGCTGGCGCCGGTGATGTAGGAGGCGGACGGGGAACAGAGCCAGAGCGCGAGCTGCGCGACCTCGTCGGGTTCGATCAGCCGCTTGACGGCGGTGCGGTCGAGCATGATCTGCTCCACCACCTCGTCCTCGCGGATGCCGTGCGCCAGGGCCTGGGCGGCGACCTGCCGCTCCACCAGGGCGGTGCGCACGTAGCCCGGGTTGATGCAGTTGCTGGTGACGCCGTGGGGGGCGCCCTCCAGGGCGGCGGTCTTGCTGAGCCCCTCCAGCCCGTGCTTGGCGGTCACGTACGCCGACTTGAAGGCGCTGGCGCGCAGCCCGTGCACCGAGGAGATGTTGACGATCCGTCCCCACCCGTTCCCGTACATGTGCGGCAGGGTGCGGCGGATGATCCGGAACGGCGCCTCCACCATGACCCGCTGGATCAGCGCGAACCGCTCGGTCGGGAACTCGTGCAGCGGGGCGACGTGCTGCAGGCCGGCGTTGTTGACGACGATGTCGGCGTCGTCCGGCAGGGCCTCCACCGCCTGCGGGTCGGAGAGGTCGGCGACGACGGCGACCCCGCCGATCCCCCCGGCGAGCTCCTCGGCCGGGGCGGCGGCGACGTCGACGACGTACACCCGTGCGCCGGCCGCGGCGAAGGCCTCGGCGCAGGCCCGGCCGATCCCGGAGGCGGCTCCGGTGACCAGCGCCGTCCGGCCCCGCAGGGCCGCCGGCGGGGCGGTGGCTGAAGTGGTGTCCATGGCCGAGAACGGTAGGAATCCTCCGCCTCCGCTCCCATGTGTCCGGACGACACAGGCCGGCCCCGGCGGGTGTGGTGGGACTCCATGGCCGGGCCCAGGGCGCACCGGTGGTGCAAGCCAAACCCCGTATGCGCCCGCTTCCCCGTAACGGGCGCCCTTGCATCACCCGTTCGGAGGATTGCACGCCCGAATCGACCCATAGCGCCCGAATGCTCGCTACTGTCACGCCGATTCCCGACAGGGGGCGTCGCCCGAAAACCGGGGGGACCGGAGCGGCGCTCGAGAGGTGTTGACTGACATGCCCCAACGGCCTGTGACCGACAGCCCGGCGTTCGGACCGCTCGATGCGCTCGACCCGCACGAAGTGCAGGCCGGGGCCCCTCCGCAGGTGTCCGACGAAGACGACGACCGCCCGGTGGAGACAGCCACCGGGAACCACCGCACCCAGAACCCGCAACTCGCCGCGCTCATCGAGGAGTCCGGCTTCTCGCACGCCGGCCTGGCCCGCCGGGTCGACCAGCTCGGCCTGGAGCACGGCCTCGACCTGCGCTACGACAAGACCTCGGTGACCCGCTGGCTGCGCGGCCAGCAGCCCCGCGGCGCGACCCCGGCACTGATCGCCGAGGTCTTCACCCGGCGGCTCGGCCGCCGCCTCACCGCCCAGGACGTCGGCCTCGACGCGTGCGCCCCGGTCTACGCCGGGCTGGAGTTCGCCGAGACCCCGCAGGAGGCCGTCGACATCGTCGCCTCCATGTGGCGCAAGGACAACGGCCCGTACGCCGAGCTTCGCAAGATCGCCTTCACCCCGGCCGGCCTGGTCGTCCCCAGCCGCGACTGGCTGATCGGCCGCACCGACGAACGGGTCGCCCGGGACGCCACCACGCTGCCCCCGGATGAGCTGGCCGGCACCCGGCCCGCCGCCGCCGGAGCCGTCCGCGGCCCGGCGCGCCCCGTCCCCGGACGGGTTCCGCAGCAGGCCCGCCGGCCGCTCCCCGGCACCGAGGGCGCCGAGCAGAACGCCCCCGGTCGGGACTCCCGCCCGGCCGTCCGGGTCGGCCGCGGCGACATCGCCGCCATCCGCGCGGTCGGCGACCTCTTCCGGGCGCTCGACCACGCCTACGGCGGCGGCCACGCCCGGCAGGCCCTGGTCCGCTACCTGGAGAGCGAGGCCGAGCCGATGCTGCGCGGCCGCTACGGAGAGCAGATCGGCCGGGCGCTGTTCGGCGCCGTCGCCGACCTCACCAGGCTGGCCGGCTGGACGTCCTTCGACATCGCCGCGCACGGCCTCGCCCAGCGGTACTTCGTCCAGTCGCTGCGGCTCTCCCAGGCCGCGGGGGACCGCGTGCTCGGCGGCTTCGTGCTCACCACCATGAGCCAGCAGGCCGTCCACCTCGGCCACGGCCGGGAGGCGATCCAGCTCGCCCGGGTGGCCCAGCAGGGCGTCGGCACCACGGCGGCCCCGGTCGTCCAGGCGCTGATGCACGCCGCCGAGGCCCGCGGCCACGCGCTGCTCGGCGACGTCCGCGCCTGCACCGCGGCCATGGTCCGCTGCGAACGGGCGCTGGCCACCGCCCGGCCGGGCGACGAGGCGCCGTCCTGGTCGCGCTACTTCGACGAGGCCCAGCTGGCCGACGAGTTCGCGCACTGCTACCGGGACCTGCAGCAGTGGCGGCCCGCCGCCCAGCACGCCGAGAAGTCGCTGCGGCTGCGCGCCCCCGCCTACGCCCGCAGCCGGATCCTCTGCCGCCTGGTGCTGGCCACCGCGCGGCTCGGCATGGGCGAGGTCGAGGAGTCCTGCACGATGGCGGGCGAGTCGCTGCGCGCCGCCGGCGAGATGCGCTCCGCCCGCACGGTGGAGTACCTGCGGGACTTCCACCGCCGCCTCGCCCCCTACCGGGCCACCCAGACCGTGCGGGCCTTCGAGGAGGCCGCCCGCCAGGCCGGGGTGATCTGAGCGCCGTCCGGCGGCCCGCCACGACGGCGGGCCGCCGGACGGGCACGGTCAGGCCGCCACGTCGGAGGCCCGCACCGCCGTCTCCAGCCCGAGGTCGCGCAGCACCGCCTGCGCGGCCCGGCGCCCGGACACCAGGGCGCCCTGCACGCTGCTGGTGTCCCGGTGGTCGCCGCACACGTACAGCCCGGCCAGCACCCGTACCGACCGCCGGAAGTGGTGCGGGGCGGGCATCGCCGGCACCGCGTCCGGGGCGTGGCGGACGCTCAGGAACTCCCACCCGGCGGTGGACGTGCCGTACAGCTCGGCCAGCCGCCGGCGCACCACCGGCTCGAAACCGGCCGGGCCGATGTCGTAGCCCCGCCGGCCCAGCACCGTGGTCGCCACCAGCGCCCGCCCGGCCGGTGCGTACGAGGGGTGCACGTCGCTGAGCACCAGCGTGTGCGACACCCCGGACCGGTCGGCGTCCAGCAGCAGCGCCGGCTCGCCCAGCGGCGAGCGGTCCGCCGCGTGGAAGTACGTGGTCACCGGGTGGAAGTCCGGCAGCCGCAGCCCGGGCAGCAGCGCGGCCGCGGAGCGGGCGTCGCAGGCCAGCACCACGGCCTGCGCGCCCACCCGGCCGTGCCGGGCGGTCTCCACGCCGTCCGCGGACACCGCGGTGACCGCCACCCCGGTCCGCACCGTGTCGGCCGGCAGTCCCTCGGCCAGCTGTGCGGGCACCGAGGCCGTCCCGCCGGCGGGCAGGCAGAGCCGGCCCCGGGCGTAGGAGCGCAGCACCAGGTCGGCCACCCGGCTGCTGGTGGTCAGCGAGCGGTCGGCCAGCAGGGCGCCCAGCAACGGCCGTAGGAAGCCGTCGACGGTCCGCCCGCCGAGGCCGCGGTCGGCCAGCGCGCGGGCCGCGGTGGTCTCCGGCCGGGCGAGCAGCCGGGGGACGGGCGTGGCGGCGAGCCGGTTCAGCGAGGCGGCCAGCCGGGCCCGTTCGAGCGGGCTGCCCAGTGCTCCGCCGAGCGCCCCGCGTCCGGCGGCCTGCTGGGGGACGCCCGCCCGGTAGCGGCGGCCGGTGCTGTGCACCAGGACGCCCGGGGCCAGCGGGCGCAGGTCCAGCCGGTCGAGGTCGAGCCGGCGGGCCGGTTCCGGGTGGTCGGTGTTGAGCAGGTGGATGCCGTGGTCGAGCCGGAATCCGTCCAGCTCGTCCGAGGCCATCCGGCCGCCGACGCGCCGGGCGGCCTCCAGGACCTGGACGCTGAGGCCCTGTCCGGTCAGCGCGCGGGCGGCGGCCAGGCCCGCGAGGCCGGCACCGATCACGACCACGTCCGGGTCGGACGGCTGGCGGGAACGGCGGATGAAGTCGTATGCGGGCACGGGTGTGCTCCCTCCCTGACGGCGGCCTCCGGGCCCGCGCGGCGGCGGCCGGGCCCGTGGAGCTCCGGCCGAGGC
Source organism: Kitasatospora sp. NPDC085895 (assembly GCF_040702125.1). NCBI lineage: Bacteria > Bacillati > Actinomycetota > Actinomycetes > Kitasatosporales > Streptomycetaceae > Kitasatospora > Kitasatospora sp. NPDC085895. The sequence continues at coordinate 84,848 of NZ_JBFBJY010000012.1, forward strand.
GGGCAGCGGGGTGCCGGGTACGGTCCGTCAAACGTGATGCCCCGTCAATGTGCTGATCAGACCGGCGCGGCCGGTGGAATCGGGTCCGGCCGCCGGGTCGTGGTGGCACTGCGGAGGTGCCCGGTCACCGAGCGTGCGCCGGACCAGCGGCGATCCGGCGGCGCCGGGCGCACACGGTCACGGAGGGCGCGACAGCGCGCCCTCCGTCTGCAACCGTGCGCCCCTGTGCGCCCGGTGGGCGGACCGGGTCCGCCCCACGTACGACGGCGCTTACCCGGAACCGGACCCTCTCAGTCCTGCCCGTCTCCTGCCCGTCTCCCGCCCGGTTCCCGCGCGGGTCCTTCAGTCCAGCAGGGCCGCCCGCACCATCGACTCCGCGTCCGGGTGCCGGAACCGGAAGCCGGCCGCCAACAGCCGCTCAGGCAGCACCCGGTGGCTGCCCACCACCTCGACGGCCATCTCGCCGAGCACCGTCTTCAGCGCGAACTCCGGCACCGCCAGCACCGTCGGCCGCCCCAGCACCCGCCCGAGGACCTCCGTCAGCTCCGCGTTGGTCACCGGACGCGGACCGGTGAGGTCGACCGGGCCGGACATCTCCGCACGGTCGATCAGGAACCGCATGGCGGCCACCTCGTCCGCCAGCGACAGCACGCTCCAGTACTGCCCACCCGACCCCAGCCGGCCGCCCAGCCCCAGCCGGAACAGCGGCAGCATCCGGCCGAGCGCACCGCCGCGCGCGGACAGCACCAGGCCGGTGCGCGGGTGCACCACCCGGATCCCGGCGTCCTCCGCGGGCCGGGCTGCGGCCTCCCACTCGACGCACACCCGGGCCAGGAAGTCGTCCCCGGCGGGCGAGTCCTCGTCGACGACCCGGTCGCCGGTCTGGCCGTAGTAGCCGACCGCGGACGCGCTCACCAGGACCTTCGGCGGCCGCTTGAGCTTCGCCAGCGCACCCGCCACGGTCTCCGTGCCCAGCACCCGGCTGTCGCGGATCTCCTGCCGGTACGCCTGCGTCCACCGCCGGTCCGCGACCCCGGCGCCGGCCAGGTGCACCACCGCGTCGGTGCCCTCCAGCCCGGCCGCGTCGATCTGCAGCAGATGGGGGTTCCAGCCGATCCCGACCGTCCCGTCCGGCTGCCGCCCCACCCGGCTGCGCTGCCGCACCAGCCGTACCACCTCGTGCCCGTCCGCGAGCAGCGAGCGGACAAGAGCGGAACCGATCAGACCCGTGGAACCCGTCACCGCGATGCGCATGCCCCCCATCCTCCCAGCTCCTCCGCCCACCGGACGCCCACCACCCGGGGCGCGCCGAACCGCACGAACCGGAACGCCGTCGCGCCCCACTCCCGTCCCCCGTGCCCGTCGCCCAAGACCCCACCCCCAGGGGATGCACAGCGCCGGACAAGCCGGAAGGCCACATCGCCCCCACCCGTCCCCGCAGCCCCGGGCGACCACGCCCTACCATGACCGTCATGCCGTCCGACGACCTGACGATCCGTACCGCCCGCGCCGAGGACGACGCCGAACTCGCCGCCCTCGACCGCGCCGTCTGGTCCGTCCTCAGCGAGGTGGCCCCGCGCCGCGCCGAGGGCACCGCCTTCTTCGACGAGCGGCACACCCCCGACGGCTACCTGGTGGCCGAACTCGGGGGCCGCGTCGTCGGGTACGTGCGCCAGGCCGTGCCGACCCCGCTCGACAGCAACCGACACGTCCGCCAGATCCAGGGCCTCGCCGTCGACCACGGCGCCCGCGGCCACGGCGTCGGCCGGGCGCTGGTCGAGGCCGCCTGCGCGGCCGCCGCCGCGGCCGGGGCCCGCCGGATCACCCTGCGGGTGCTCGGCCACAACACCCCGGCCCGCCGCCTGTACGAGCGCTGCGGCTTCACGGTGGAGGGCGTGCTGCGCGAGGAGTTCCTGCTGGACGGCGCCTACGTGGACGACGTCTGGATGGGCCGTCCGCTGGCCGACTGACGTCCCGCCAGGGGCCGCCGGCACCCGGCCGGTCCAAGTCGTGACCTTGCCTCCCCTGCCGGGCCGTGCCCCGGGACCGGTACCGTACGGCCGTGAGCACATCGATTCCTCCCGGCTGGTACCCGGTCCCGGAGCCCGGGCCGGGCGGCACCGCGCAGGAACGCTGGTGGGACGGCAACGCCTGGACCGCCGAGGTCCGGGCCGCCCAGTCCGCCGCGGCCCCGCAGCCCGCGCAGATCGCCGACGCCCCGACCCAGGCCTGGAGCGGCCAGGCCGTCCCGCAGCCCGGGTACGGCTACCCGCAGCAGCAGCAGCCGGGGCAGTACGGCTACCCGCAGCCCGGCCCGCCGTACGCCTACCCGTCGACGGCGACCGGACCGAAGAACCGCAACGGCCTGATCATCGGCATCGCCGGCGGCGTGCTGGCCCTCGCCGTGGTGGCCGCCGCGGTGCTGGTGGCCTCGGGCGGAGACGACGATCCGCCGGTGGTCACGGCACCGCCGCCGGTGAGCTTCTCCGCCTCCCCGCGGACCAGCCCGAGCCTGCCGCGCACCAGTCCCAGCCCGCGCACCAGCACGCCCCCGCTGGCCGGCAGCACGATGACCGACGTGGTGCACGGCTGGCGCGTGCCGCGGCCCACCGGCTGGACGGTGCACGCCAGCAGCGGCGCGAGCGCCGTCTACGAGGTCACCGGCCCGTACGACTGCGGCATGGAGTCGCAGTGCATCCGCGGCCAGTTCTCGGTCGAGACGGTGTCGGTGCCCGGGACCGACGCGGCCACGGTCGCGAAGGCCCAGATGGCCGAGTACGCCCCGCGGATCTTCGGCGACCTCACCGGCCACGAGGAGATGGCCTCCGGGCCGATCGTGGTCGCGGGCGCCATCGGTTACGCGGTGCGCTGGCACGTCACACCGAAGCAGGGCGCCGCCGGCTACGTGCTGATGGTGGCCGTGCCGGACGCCCGCGGCAGCGGCTTCGTGCTGATGCACGGCGGCGTGGACGACGACCCGCAGGCGCCCCCGTTCGGCACCATCGACGCGATCGTCAGCGGCATCCGCTCCACCACCTCGGGCAGCGGAGCCTGACCCGCCCCCCGGCCGGCACCGCGGTGCCGGCCGGGTCCGTCACGTCGGCCGGTCCGCCGCCCCGCCGGGCGGGCCGTGCCCGCCTCACCGCCCGAAGCGCTCCCACAGCCGGGGGAAGCGCTTGGCCATGATGCCGTCGTCCTCGAAGTCGAACGGCGCGCCCTCCGGGTCGTCCTGCGGTGCCAGACCCAGGTCGGGCAGCGGCAGCCCGGTCAGCTGCTCGTGCGCCTCGTCGGCGGCGTAGCCGAGGTCCTCGGCCTCGCCGTCCTCCTCCTCGTCGAAGTCGGGCACCAGCACGGCCAGTTCGTCCGGCTCGTGCACCGCGTGCTCGTACACCTCGCGGCCCTGGCCGATCAGCCAGCACCGGAAGAAGTCGAAGTCGTCCGCGGAGGCGCCGCCCAGCATCAGGTGCGCGGCGGCCCACAGCTCGGTCGTGAAGGCGCGCTGGAAGCGAGCCTCGAACAGCCGGGCGAAGTCGACGACGTCGTCCGGGGTGAGCTGCGCCAGCCGGTCCACCAGCGCGTCGGCCTGGTCGTCCGGGTCTCCCGCCGCGGCCTCGCGGGTGTCGTCGATCAGCTGCCAGAAGTCCGTCTCGTACATCACCGCTCCAGCATCCACGCTCACCCCGGCCAATGCATGCGAGGCGCGACGGTGAGGGGCGGAGCGGACCGTCGGGGGCGCGCAGGAACCGACCCCCGCCCCGGGCGTCGGCGCCGGAGCGGGCCCGGAGGCGAGCGGGCGAACGGCGGACCCCCGCCCCGGTGTCCCGGGGCGGGGGTCCGCCGTGCGTGCGTCCGCGGGGTGCGGCGCGGTCCTTACAGACCGAGCTCGACCTCGAACTCGCCGGCCTCGAGGATCTCCTTCACGGCCACCAGGTAGCGGGCGGCGTCCGCGCCGTCCACCAGGCGGTGGTCGTAGGAGAGCGACAGGTAGGTCATGTCGCGGATGCCGATGGCGGTGCCGCCGTCGGCCTCGATGACGACCGGGCGCTTCACGGTGGCGCCGATGCCCAGGATCGCGGCCTGGTTCGGCGGCACGATGACGGTGTCGAACAGCGCACCGCGCGAGCCGGTGTTGCTGATGGTGAAGGTCGCGCCGGACAGCTCGTCCGGAGTGATCTTGTTGCCGCGCACCTTGTCGGCCAGCTCGGCGGTCTTCTTGGAGATGCCGGCGATGTTGAGGTCGCCCGCACCCTTGATGACCGGGGTCATCAGACCCTTCTCCGAGTCCACCGCGATACCGATGTTCTCGGTGTCGAAGTAGGTGATGGTGCCCTCGGCCTCGTTGATCCGGGCGTTGATGACCGCGTGGGCCTTCAGCGCCTGGGCGGCGGCCTTGACGAAGAACGGCATGGGGGACAGCTTCACGCCCTCGCGGGCGAGGAAGGAGTCCTTGGCCTTGCCGCGCAGCGACATGATCTTGGTGACGTCCACCTCGACCACGCTGGTGAGCTGCGCCTGCTCGTGCAGGGCCTTCATCATGTTGTCGCCGATGACCTTGCGCATGCGGGTCATCTTGACGGTCTGGCCGCGCAGCGCGGACGGCGCGGCGGCGGCCTTCGGGGCGGCGGCCGGGGCAGCGGCGGCGGGCGCGGCCTGGGCGGCCTTCGCGGCCTCGGCGGCGGCCAGCACGTCCTGCTTGCGGATGCGGCCGCCGACGCCGCTGCCGGACACGGCCGACAGGGCCACGCCGTGCTCGGCGGCGAGCTTGCGCACCAGCGGGGTCACGTAGGCGTCGCCGTTGTCCGCGGCCGGAGCGGCCGGGGCCGGGGCGGCGGCGACCGGGGCCGGAGCAGCCACCGGAGCGGGCGCCGGAGCGGGAGCAGCCACCGGAGCAGCCACCGGAGCGGGGGCGGGCGCCGGGGCGGCCGGAGCCGGAGCGGCGGCCGGGGCCTCGGCCACGGGGGCCGGAGCCGGAGCGGCCGGAGCCGGGGCCGGAGCGGCCGGGGCGGCCGGGGCGGGGGCGGCGGCGGGAGCCGGGGCGGCGGCGACGGCACCGGCGGCACCGATCAGCGCGAGCTGGGCGCCGACCTCGGCGGTCTCGTCCTCGCCGACGAGGATCTTCACCAGGGTGCCGGCGACCGGCGACGGGATCTCGGTGTCGACCTTGTCGGTGGAGACCTCGAGCAGCGGCTCGTCGACCTCGACGGTGTCGCCCTCGGCCTTCAGCCAGCGGGTGACGGTGCCCTCGGTCACGGACTCGCCGAGCGCGGGCAGCAGCACCGGGGTGGCGTCGCCCGCCGGGGCGGCGGCCGGAGCGGCGTCCGCGACCGGGGCCGCGGCCGGAGCGGCGGCGGGGGCCTCGGCGACCGGCGCCGGGGCGGCGGCCGGGGCGGCCTCCGCGGCCGGGGCGGCCTCCGCGGCCGGGGCCGGGGCGGCCGCCGGGGCGCCCGAGCCGTCGTCGATGACGGCCAGCTCGGCGCCGACCTCGACCGTCTCGTCCTCGCCGACCTTGATCGACGCGAGGATGCCGGACGCGGGCGCCGGGATCTCGGTGTCGACCTTGTCGGTGGAGACCTCGAGCAGCGGCTCGTCGGCCTCCACGCGCTCACCCTCGGCCTTCAGCCAGCGGGTGACGGTGCCCTCGGTCACGCTCTCGCCCAGTGCGGGCAGTGTTACTGAGACCGCCATGGTTTCAGCGACTCCTATCAAGTCTTGCGTACAGGAATGGACAACTAAGGGGTGCCGCGGATCAGTCGTGCGCGTGCAGCGGCTTGCCGGCCAGCGCCAGGTGCGCCTCGCCCAGGGCCTCGGACTGGCTGGGGTGCGCGTGGATGAGCTGCGCGACCTCGGCGGGCAGGGCCTCCCAGTTGTAGATCAGCTGGGCCTCGCCGACCTGCTCGCCCATGCGGGCGCCGACCATGTGCACACCCACCACGGCGCCGTCCTTGACCTGGACGAGCTTGATCTCGCCGGCGGTCTTCAGGATCTTGCTCTTGCCGTTGCCGGCCAGGTTGTACTTGAGCGTGACGATCTTGTCCTTGCCGTACTGCTCGGCGGCCTTGGCCTCGGACAGGCCGACGGACGCGACCTCCGGGTTGGAGTAGGTCACGCGCGGGATGCCGTCGTAGTCGATCGGGACGACCTTCAGGCCCGCCAGGCGCTCGGCGACGAGCATGCCCTCGGCGAAGCCGACGTGGGCGAGCTGCAGGGTCGGGACGAGGTCGCCGACCGCCGAGATCGTCGGCACGTTGGTCCGCAGGTACTCGTCGACCAGGACGTAGCCGCGGTCCATGGCGACCCCGGCCTCCTCGTAGCCGAGGCCGGCCGAGACCGGGCCGCGGCCGATGGCGACCAGCAGCACGTCGGCGTCGATCTGCTTGCCGTTCTCGGTCGAGACGCGGACACCGTTCTCGGTGTACTCGACGCCCGAGAAACGGGCCTTCAGCTCGAACTTGATGCCGCGCTTGCGGAAGGCGCGCTCCAGCAGCTTCGAGGAGTTCTCGTCCTCCAGCGGGACGAGGTGCGGCAGGGCCTCGACGATGGTGACGTCGACGCCGAAGGACTTCCACACGGACGCGAACTCGACGCCGATGACGCCGCCGCCGAGGATGACGGCCGACTTCGGGATGTAGTCGAGCTTGAGGGCGTGGTCCGAGGAGATGATCCGGTTGCCGTCGATGGTCAGACCGGGCAGCGACTTGGGCACCGAGCCGGTGGCGAGGACGATGTGGCGGCCCTCGACGCGCTGGCCGTTGACGTCCACCGAGGTCTGCGAGGACAGCCGGCCCTCGCCCTGGATGTAGGTGACCTTGCGCGAGGCGACCAGACCTTGCAGGCCCTTGTAGAGGCCCGAGACCACGTCGTCCTTGTACTTGTGGACACCCTTGATGTCGATGCCCTGGAAGGTCGCCAGGACGCCGAACTCGGCCGCCTCGCGGGTCTCGTCGGCGACCTCGGCCGCGTGCAGCAGGGCCTTGGTGGGGATGCAGCCGCGGTGCAGGCAGGTGCCGCCGAGCTCGCCCTTCTCGATCAGCGCGACGTTCAGCCCGAGCTGGGCGGCGCGGAGCGCCGCGGCGTAACCGCCGCTTCCGCCTCCGAGAATGACAACGTCGAAAACGGTGCTGGCGTCGTTCGCCACGTCACGTCCTCCATGCAAAGGGGTGCGGTTCGCCGGGCCGGTCGCGGTCCGGTGGTGTGGGAAGCCTTTGTGAGGCGCCCAGTCGTGCCGGAAATACATCTTTGCACTTGTTCGAGGCGACTGGTGTCCGGGGCTGCCCCGGAGGCCGCCGCCCGGCCGCCCCAGGTCGCTCGAATGCCCCGTACGGGTGGGTATCGCCGCAGCTCACAGTGGTGCGGGCGGGCCGGAGAGGGGCGGCTGCGGCGGCCCGCTCCCGCCCGGGTTCCGCAGTGCGGAAGACAGTTTCGCCCGCGGCGAACACCGTCTCGGAATGTGGCCTCCGCCACCCTCGATGTATTACCGGCTGGTAATAGGAAAACGCCGAAGGGTCCGGTGCCCCGTCGGACACCGGACCCCTCCACGGAAATCGGTGGGCGTCAGACGCCCGCCGCCACGTCCTGCGCGTACCGCACCAGGGTGCGCACCGCGCTCGCGGTGCCGCCCTTCGGGGTGTAGCCGAACGGGCCGCCCTCGTTGAACGCCGGGCCGGCGATGTCCAGGTGCGCCCAGTCGATGCCCTCGGCGACGAACTCCTTCAGGAACAGGCCGGCCACCAGGCCGCCGCCCATCCGCTCGCCCATGTTGGCGAGGTCGGCGATCGTCGACTCGACCATGCCCTTGCGCAGGTCGGCCGGGAGCGGCATCGGCCAGGACGGCTCGCCGACCGCGGTCGCGGTCTCGTGCAGGCGGGTGCGCAGCTCGTCGCTGTTGGACATCACGCCGAAGGTGCGGGTGCCCAGGGCCAGCACCATCGCGCCGGTCAGGGTGGCGACGTCCACGATGACGTCCGGGTTCTCCTCGCCGGCCCGCACGATCGCGTCGGCCAGCACCAGGCGGCCCTCGGCGTCGGTGTTCAGCACCTCGACGGTCTTGCCGCCGTACATCCGCAGCACGTCGCCCGGACGGGTCGCCGAGCCGGACGGCATGTTCTCGGCCAGCGCCAGCCACGCGGTCACGTTGACCTGCAGGCCGAGGCGCTTGGCGGCGACCACGGCGGCGAACACCGCGGCGGCACCGGACATGTCGCACTTCATGGTCTCGTTGTGGCCGGCCGGCTTCAGCGAGATGCCGCCCGAGTCGTAGGTGATGCCCTTGCCGACGAACGCCAGCGACGCCTGCGCCTTCGGGTGGGTGTAGGCCACCTTCACCAGCCGGGGCGGGTTGGCGGAGCCGACACCGACACCGAGGATGCCGCCGAAGCCGCCCTTGAGCAGCGCCTTCTCGTCCAGCACCTCGACCTTCAGGCCGTGCTCCTTGCCGGCCGCCTGGGCGATCGCGGCGAAGGACTTCGGGTTGAGGTCGTTCGGTGCGGTGTTGACCAGGTCGCGGGCCCGGTTCATCTCCTCGCCCAGCGCGACGGCGCGCTCGACCGCGGCCTTGGCGTCCTTGCCGCCCTTGCGGGTGGAGAGCACGACCAGCTCGCCGACCGGGGTCTTGCCGTTCTCGCCCTTGTACGTGCCGAAGGTGTACGAGCCCAGCAGACCGCCCAGCGCGATCGCCTCGATCTCCTCGGCGGACCCGGCGGGCAGCGCCAGCGCGACCTTCTTCGTGCCGGCCAGCGTGCGGGCGGCGACACCGGCGGCCCGGCGCAGCGCCTCCGCGGCGTAGCCGTCCTCGGACGCGTCACCGAGGCCGACCGCCAGCACGAGCGGCGCCTTGAGTCCGGCGGCCGCCGGAACCTTGACCGCCTCGCCCTCGGCGCCGGTGGCGCCCAGGGTGGAGAGGACCTCGGCCAGCGTGCCCTCGAACGCCTCGGCCACGGCCTCGGCGCCGGGGGCGAGCACGAGGCCCTTGGGGCCCTTCGCCACACCGACCACCAGGGCGTCCGCGCGCAGGCTTGCGGCGGAGGAGGTGCTCACAGACAGTGTTGTCACGACGATGCGTCCTGTTCTTTCGCGGTCCACGGCCGGCGACGGCTCGGGGTGTGCCGTACCGGCATAACCCCGGCTGACTCCGCGGGGAAACGGGGCGCAGGGCTACGGTGCACCCCGCATGGTAGTCCGCATGCTGGGACCACGCGGCCCCAGGGCTCGCCCCCTCACGGCGGACCGGGCGTACACGGTGTGACGAAGCGCGCGAACCGGACGCCGCACGAACGCCCCCGGACCGGACCCGTGCGGGCCGCTCAGACCGTGCCGATCAGCGCCAGCGCCACCAGCGCCCCGGTGGCCGCCGTCTCCGCCGTCGCGCCGAGCACGTCCCCGGTGATCCCGTCGAGGCGCCGCACGCAGCGGCGCAGCAGCAGCTGCGCGCAGCCGAGCCCGACCGCCAGTGCCGCCGGCCACACCCAGGCCTGCCGGCCGTACCCGGCGCCGGCCGCGGCGAGCAGCAGCGCGCAGCCCGCACAGACCGCGGCCGCGCCGAGGCCCGGGACGGTGCCGGCGACCGCGGCGCCCAGTCCGCCGGGCCGGGCGGCCGGCACGCCGCGGCGGCAGCCCCAGGCGAGCGCGCAGCGCCCGGCGAGGGCCGCGGTGAGCACCGCGAGTGCGCCACGGCCGGGAGAGGCGTCGAACTGCCCGGCCAGCGCGGTGATCTGACCGAGCATCACCAGAAGCAGCGTCAGCACGCCGAACGGTCCGATGTCCGACTGCTTCATGATCCGCAGTGCGTCCTCGGCCGGCTTGCCGCTGCCGAGGCCGTCGGCGACGTCGGCCAGGCCGTCCAGGTGCAGGCCCCGGGTCAGTGCGGCGAGCGCCCCGACCGCGGCGACCGCGCCGAGCAGCCCGCCCGCCCGCCACGCGGCGAAGGCCCCGGCACCGGCCGCGATCAGGCCGAGCACCGCGCCGACCACCGGGGCGGCGAGCATCGCCCGCCCGGCCGTCGGCCGGTCCCAGCGGTCGACCCGGACCGGCAGCACCGAGAGCGTGCCGAAGGCGAAGCGCAGCCCGTCCGGCACGTCAGCCGAGGCCCAGCAGCTCCGCCGCGGTGGGCAGCTTCGCCGGGGGCCGGGGCTCGGCCTTCGCGGCGGCCGGCACCTCGCCGGGCTCCGCCAGGGTGTCGGAGGCGGCCTGCAGCAGCGGCAGCGCCAGCAGCGCGCCGACGCCCTCACCGGCCTTGACGCCGAGCTGCTGCACCGGGGTCAGGGTGAGCCGGTCGTACGCCTTCGCCTGCGCGGGCTCGCCGCTGTCCTGCCCGGCCCGCCACCACTCGGGCGCCCGGAAGGCGACCCGCTGGGCGACCAGGGCGCAGGCCGCGGACACCACGCCGTCGAGCACCACCGGCAGCCGGCGGACGGCGGCCTGCAGCAGGAAACCGGTGATCGCGGCGAAGTCGGCGCCGCCGGTCGCGGCGAGCAGCGCGAGCTGGTCGCCGAGCACCGGCCGGGCCCGCCGCAGCGAGTCCCTGACGGTGGCGCACTTGACCATCCACACCCGGTCGTCGACGCCCGAGCCGCGCCCGGTGACGGCCGCCGCGTCGGTGCCGCACAGCGCGCCGACCAGGACGGCGGCGACCGTGGTGGACCCGGTGCCGATGTCGCCGAGCAGCACCAGGTCGGTGCCGGCGTCGGCCTCCTCGTCGGCGATCGCCATGCCGGCCCGGAAGGCCCGGGAGGTCTCCTCGGCGGTCAGCGCGTCCTCGACGTCGATCCGGCCGGAGCCGCGCCGCACCCGGTACTGCGACACCTCGGCGGGGAACTCGTGCGGCTCGGCGTCGACCGCCATGTCGACGACCCGCACGGCCGCGCCGTAGCGGCGGGCCAGCAGGGCGACCGGCGCGGTGCCCTCCAGCACGGCGTGCACCCGGGCCGCCGTGCTCCGGCCGGGACCGGGCCGGGAGACGCCGAGTGCGGCGACGCCGTGGTCGCCGGCGAACAGCAGCACCTTCGCGGCGGCCACCGGCCGCACGGGGGCCGCGCCCTGGACGGAGGCGAGCCAGGCGCCGAGCTCCTCCAGCGAGCCGAGGCCGCCCGGCGGCAGGCCGAGCTGCTGCCGGTACTCCTCGGCGGCCTTGCGGGCGGCCTCGTCGGGCCGCTCGACGAGGGAGGAGAAACTGTCGAGATCCACGGTCGTGTCCATCGCTCGGAAGGCTACACGGCACCGGCTTTGACGGTCAGCACCTGTCCTGCCACGACGAGCAGCACCTGCTCGGAGGCGTCGGCGACCGCCATGTTGAGGCGTCCCAGGGTGTCCCGGAACCGCCGGCCGGCGGCCGTCGCGGGCACCACGCCCATGCCCACCTCGTTGCTGACCGCGACCGCTGGCCGCCGGGTCGCCGCCCAGGCCGCGGCGAGCGCCTCGCAGCGCCGCTGCACCGCCTGCTCGCCGCCGCCGTGCCAGCTGTCGTCGGACCAGGCGCCGTGCTCGTCCATCACGGCCGTGAGCCAGAGCGCGAGGCAGTCGATCAGGACCGGGGCGGTGTCCTCCCGGTCGGCGAGCACCGCCTCCAGGTCGCAGGTCTCGGCGGTGCGCCAGGAGGCGGGCCGGCGCTCGCGGTGCAGGCGCACCCGGTCCGCCCACTCCCGGTCGCCGTCCCGGGTGCCCGAGGTGGCCACGTACAGCACGTCCGGGTACGGCGCGAGCATCAGCTCGGCGCGGGTGGACTTGCCGGAGCGGGCGCCGCCGAGGACGAGGGTGCGGGGGAGTGCCATGCGGATCATCCTGCCGCACGGGGTATGGCGGTGCGGCGGGGCGGGCACGCTAGTGTGCGCACGTCGAGGTCACCGAGCGGGAGGAGTCCGACACATGGTGTGGACGTGGCGGTTCGAGCAGCAGGACGGCACCGGGGTCGACCAGCCGGGCGGCCAGGAGGAGTTCCCGGGCCAGGGCGACGCCGAGTCGTGGATCGGCGAGACCTACAAGCAGCTGCTGGCGGACGGCGTGGACCGGGCGGTCCTGCTGGAGGACGACCGCGAGATCTACTCGATGAGCCTGCACGAGGGCTAGGAGGACCGCCCGCCCGCGTGTCTACTTGGCGCCGACGAGGTGGAGCAGGCCGGCGACCTGGCGGTACGGGTCCTGCCGGCCGGCCCGCTCCTCGGCGTCGAGGAGCTGGGCGAGCTGCCGGCCGTCGACCGGTGCCGCCTCGTCGGGTGCGGCGTCGGTGAAGACCCGGACGCCGTACCAGTGGCGCAGCGGCACCGAGATGCCGGAGAGCGTGGTGGTCAGCTCGGCGAGCCGGTGCGCCCGGGCGGGGACGCCGTACCGGTCGGTGCAGCGGTAGGAGTCGAAGGCGGCGAGGGCGGTGCGCCAGTCTCCGGCGAGCGCGGGGCGCATGGCCAGTGCGTCGGCGTTGCGGACGAGCAGCGACAGCACGCCGCCGGTGTCGAGCACCCGGGCGAGCGCGGCGAGCAGCGGGTCCGGGTCGGCGAGGTACATCAGGGCGCCGTGGCACAGCACGACGTCGAAGGAGCGCGGCGGGAACCACCGCCCGCAGGCGTGTCCGTCCCCGCCGATGAGCCGCACCCGCGCCTGCACGTCGGCGGGCTCGGCCGCGACCGCGGCCTGCGCGGCGCCGAGGGTGACCGGGTCGGGGTCGACGCCGGTGACGGCGTGCCCGGCGCGGGCCAGCCGCACGGTCTGGGTGCCCTGTCCGCAGCCGACGTCCAGCACCCGCAGTCCCGTCCGGCCGGTGAGCTGCTCGGCGAGCTGCCGGGTCAGCAGCTCCTCGCGGACGGTGCTGCGCAGGCCGCCCTGCCGGGGCGGCCAGGGGGCGGCCGCGTGCCGGCCGCCTCCGCCGACGGCCGGCAGCCGGTCGTGGCCGCCGGCGCCCTGCCCGGGCAGCGCGTACAACCCGGGCTGGTCCGGCTGCACCGGCAGGGCCCAGGCCGGCGGGACCGGCTCCGCGGTCAGGGCCGCTCGCCCCGCTTCACCTTCGGCTTGGGCAGCCGCAGGCGGCGCATCTGCAGGGTGCGCATCAGGCCGTAGGGGACGGCGCCGCGGGTGTTCTCGTTGGGGAAGCGCTCGCGCAGGGCCTTGCGCAGGCCGAGGCCGAGCCGGGCGAAGTCCAGGATCACCAGGACGAAGAAGACCACGAAGAGCAGCGTGGAGAGCAGCTGCAGGGCCGGCACCTTGACGATGCTGAGCACCAGCACCACCACGGCGTACGGCAGGAAGAACTCGGCGAGCGACCAGCGGGAGTCGACGAAGTCGCGGGCGAAGCGCCGCACCGGGCCCTTGTCGCGCGCCGGCAGGGCGCGCTCGTCGCCCTCCAGCAGGGCGGTGCGCTGCTTCTCGCGCTCGGAGCGCATCCGCTCGCGGGACTGCCGGGCGGCCTCCTTGCGGTCCTTGGGCACGGTCACCCGGGTCCGCCGGCCGGCCTCGGCCTCGCTGCGCTTCGGCGTCGGGCGGCCCTTCTTGGCCTGCGGGTCGCGGGGGGTCTTCTCGTCCTGCTCGGCCAGCGCGGTCGCGGCGGAGGAGGCTTCATCACGGCGTCGGAACACACCCCCAGCGTACGTGCTGGCCGGGTGCTTTCCGCAGTGAGCGTCGGCACGAACGGATATCGATCGGGCGGCGTGTCCCGTACGGGGGGCCCTCCGCGGGGCGGATCATGGTCTCAGGGTCGGCTCCACCCCAGGAACGATGACCGGCAGTGTGCGGCTGTAGCAGTCTTGTTGCAGCTCGTGCACTGCGGCGACCAGCTCGCTGCACATAGACTCGACGTGTTACGAGACGGAATTCGCAGGCCCGTAGAAGGGGGCACCCGAGGCCCATGAGCGACGGAATCATGAAGCGTATGGGGCTGATCTTCCGCTCCAAGGCCAACAAGGCACTGGACCGTGCGGAGGACCCGCGGGAGACGCTCGACTACTCGTACCAGAAGCAGCTGGAGCTGCTGCAGAAGGTGCGCCGCGGCGTCGCCGACGTGGCCACCTCGCGCAAGCGCCTGGAGCTGCAGCTGACGCAGCTGCAGCAGCAGTCCGCGAAGTACGAGGACCAGGGCCGCAAGGCGCTCTCGCTGGGCCGTGAGGACCTCGCCCGCGAGGCGCTCACCCGCAAGGCGAACCTGCAGTCCCAGATCACCGACCTGGAGACCCAGTACCAGCAGCTGCAGGCCGAGGAGGAGAAGCTCACGCTCGCCTCCCAGCGGCTGCAGGCCAAGGTGGACGCCTTCCGCACCAAGAAGGAGACCATCAAGGCGACGTACACGGCCGCCCAGGCGCAGACCCGGATCGCCGAGTCCTTCTCCGGCATCTCCGAGGAGATGGGCGACGTGGGCCTGGCGATCCAGCGGGCCGAGGACAAGACCGCGCAGATGCAGGCGCGGGCCGGCGCGATCGACGAGCTGCTCGCCTCCGGTGCGCTCGACGACGCCAGCGGCCTCGGCCGCAAGGACGACATCGAGGCCGAGCTGGAGCGGGTGGCCGGCGGCAGCGACGTCGAGCTGGAGCTGGCACGGATGAAGGCCGAGCTGACCGGCGGCTCTCCCGCCGCCGCTCCGCAGGCCATCGAGCAGGGCCAGCAGGACTCGTCCAAGATCAACTACAACAAGTAGCAACCGGACAGCACCACGAACCCGGACAGGGAGACGCGCCGGCATGATCATGAGGGTCATGGGTGAGGGGCAGTTCCAGGTCGGCGAGAGCCACCTGAACCGGCTCAACGAGCTGGACGACGAACTGCTCAAGGCAGTGGAGTCGGGCGACGGCGGGCGGTTCAAGGCCGCGCTGGACGCGCTGCTGGGTGCGGTCAAGGAGTTCGGCAGCCCGCTGCCGGACGAGACCCTGGAGCCGTCCGACCTGATCCTCCCGGACGCGGAGGCGACCATCGACGAGGTCCGCGAGATGCTGCGGACCGAGGGCGACGGCCTGATCCCCGGCCTGCCGGAGTAGGTCTCGTGACACCGCGAGGGCGGGCACCCCACGGGGTGCCCGCCCTTCGGCGTGCTGCGCGCCGCCCGCCGGCGGCGCGGCGGAACGTTACGGCAGGGCCAGCATCCGGTCCAGCGCCGCCTTGGCGTACTTCTCGGTCTCCGGGTCGACCGTGATCACGTTCGGCACCCGGCCCTCGACCAGCGACTCCAGCGCCCACACCAGGTGCGGCAGGTCGATCCGGTTCATGGTCGAGCAGAAGCAGACCGTGCGGTCGAGGAAGACGACCTCCTTGTCCGGGTGGGCCTTGGCGAGCCGGCGCACCAGGTTCAGCTCGGTGCCGATGGCCCACTTGGAGCCGGGCTCGGCGGCGTCCAGCGCCTTGATGATGTACTCGGTCGAGCCCACCATGTCGGCCGCGGTGACGACCTCGTGCTTGCACTCCGGGTGTACCAGCACGGTGACGCCGGGGATCCGCTCGCGGACCTCGTTCACCGAGTCCAGGTTGAAGCGGCCGTGCACCGAGCAGTGGCCGCGCCAGAGGATCATCTTCGCGTTCCGCAGCTGCTCGGCGGTCAGGCCGCCGTTGGGCTTGTGCGGGTTGTAGAGGACGCAGTCGTCCGGCGAGAAGCCCATCTCCAGGACGGCGGTGTTGCGCCCCAGGTGCTGGTCCGGCAGGAACAGGACCTTCTGGCCCTGCTCGAAGGCCCACTCCAGCGCCCGCTTCGCGTTGGAGGAGGTGCAGATGGTGCCGCCGTGCCGGCCGGTGAAGGCCTTGATGTCGGCCGAGGAGTTCATGTACGAGACCGGCACGGTCACGTCGGCGATCCCGGCGTCGGTGAGCACGTCCCAGCACTCGGCGACCTGCTCGGCGGTGGCCATGTCGGCCATCGAGCAGCCCGCGGCGAGGTCCGGCAGCACGACCTGCTGGGCGTCGGTGGTGAGGATGTCCGCCGACTCGGCCATGAAGTGCACGCCGCAGAAGACGATGTACTCGGCCTCCGGGCGGGCCGCCGCGTCACGGGCCAGCTTGAAGGAGTCGCCCGTCACGTCGGCGAACTCGATGACCTCGTCGCGCTGGTAGTGGTGGCCCAGGATGAACACCCGGTCGCCGAGCGCCTCCTTGGCGGCGCGGGCCCGCGCGACCAGGTCCGGGTCGGAGGCGGCGGGCAGGTCGCCCGGGCACTCGACGCCGCGCTCGCTCGCGGGGTCGGCCTCGCGGCCGAGCAGCAGCAGCGCCAGGGGCGTCGGAGAGGGGTCGACGCCGTAGGTCTCGGTGGTGGTGGTCACGGGCGGGTGCCCTCCTGTGCGGCCGATCTTCCGGCCCCTGCCGAGCTGCGGTGGTACCGCGGGGCCTTCTCGTCTATCTGACGCTATCTATGATAACCCGTTAGCGTCACTCTGACGATGGACGTTCTGTCGATGTGACGAGAACCGCTCTCCGGATCGGAGCCTTCCCGGCGTGGCCGAACCGATATCCGGCCGCGATCGCGTTGTCTTGGAGCATGAAGGCCATTGTGATCAGGCAGTACGGCGGCCCCGACGTCGTCGAGTACACCGACGTGCCCGACCCCAAGGTCGGCCCCGACTCCGTCCTGGTGCGGGTGAAGGCCGCCGGCGTCAACCCGGTCGACTGGAAGCTCCGCGAGGGCCACCTCGACGGCATCATGGACGTCCACTTCCCGCTGATCATGGGCTGGGACCTGGCCGGCGTCGTCCAGGCCGTCGGCGGCGGCGTCACCGAGTTCGCCCCCGGCGACGAGGTCGTCGGCTACGTCCGCAAGGACTCCGCCGAGCACGGCACCTACGCCCAGCTCGTCGCCGCCCCCGTCCGCACCCTCGCCCGCAAACCCGCCTCGCTCGACTGGGCCCAGGCCGGCGGCCTCCCGCTCGCCGGCCTCACCGCCCACCAGGCCCTCGTCAAGGCGCTGCGGATCCGCGCAGGCCAGACCGTCCTGGTGCACGCCGCGGCCGGCGGCGTCGGCAGCCTCGCCGTCCAGATCGCCACCGCCCACGGCGCCCGGGTCATCGGCACCGCCGGCGAACGCAACCACGCCTACCTGCGCGAACTCGGCGCCGAACCGGTCGCGTACGGCGAGGGCCTGGTCGACCGCGTCCGCGCGATCGCCCCCGACGGCGTCGACGCCGCCCTCGACCTGATCGGCGGCGACGCCGTCGAGGTCTCCGCCCAGCTCGTCCGCGACCCCTCCTGCATCGCCTCGATCACCGACTACGGCGTCGCCGCCCGCGGCGGCCACTACGTCTGGGTCCGCCCCGACGCCGCCGACCTCGCCGAACTCGGCCGCCTCGCCGACGCCGGGAAGCTCCGCGTCCCGGTCGCCTCCACCTTCCCGCTCTCCCAGGCCGCCTCCGCCCAGGCCCTCAACGCCGAGGGCCGCACCCGCGGCAAGATCGTGCTGCTGGTGGACTGACCGCAGGAGTCCGCCAGAATGGGGCGGTGCGCCGTCCCACCCCGACGGCCACACCGCCCTCACACGCACCACCAGTGGAGCCCGCAGCCATGAGCACGCACCGACCCACGGACCCGGGCGGGGCGCCGCTCGACGACACCGACCGGCTCCTGCTCGAACACCTCAGCAAGGACGGCCGCGCCTCCTACGCCGAGATCGGCCTGCTCGCCAACCTCTCCGCCACCGCCGTCCGCCGCCGCATCGACCGGCTCCGCGCCCGCGGCGTCGTCCGCGGCTTCACCGTCGTCCTCGACCCCGCCCTGCTCGGCTGGCGGACCGAGGCCTTCGTCGAGATCTACTGCCGCGAACGCACCAGCCCCGAGGAACTCCTCGCCAGCCTCCGCCAGTTCCCCGAGGTCGCCGCCGCCTGGACGGTCACCGGCGACCCCGACGCCCTCGTCCACCTCCGCGCCGCCGACACCCGGCACCTCGAAGCCGTCATCGAACGCATCCGCAAGGAGCCCGGCGTCCAGCGCAGCCGCAGCTCCGTCGTCCTCTCCCGCCTCATCGGCTGACCGCCCCGCACCGGGCCCGGCACCCCCCGGCGCGCCACGCAGGAAAGCTGCGCGGCCCCCGTCGAACACGCACGAAACCTGCTTGCGCGGCCCCGTTCCGACGCGCGCCGACCGAACGCCGCTGCCTACGCTGATCGTGGCCGGTACGCCCCGGGAACCCCACCCGTACCGGCCCGCCGCACCCCGCAGCCAGAACGAGAGGGACCACCGTGTCCGCAGCCGCCGACCGCATGCACCAGCCCGACAACCAGCTGGTCGACCTCGTCTTCGACTACATGCGCGAGCGGCTGCAGTACAACCCCGTCCCCCTCGACCACCCCGGCGACGGCGAGCACCTCCGCACCCACCTCGCCGGTCTGCTCAACGAGCACGGCAACGACCCCGGCGACGTCCTCAAGCTCTACGACCACGAGCTCTCCCGCGCCGTCATCTCCGCCGACAGCCCGCGCTACCTCTCCTTCATCCCCTGCGCCCCCACCAAGGCCGCCCTCCTCTTCGACATGGTCGTCTCCTGCGCCTCCCTCCAGGGCATCTCCTGGCTGGAGGCCGCCGGCGCCATCGCCGCCGAGAACCAGGTGCTGCGCCTGATAGCGGACCGCGCCGGACTCCCCGCCTCCGCCGGCGGCACCTTCGTCTCCGGCGGCTCCGCCGGCAACCTCTCCGCGCTCGTCGTCGCCCGCGACACCGCCCGCCGCAAGCTGGGCGTCGGCCCGGAGGCCCGGCTGCGGATCGCCGTCGCCGACCAGGTCCACTCCTCGGTCAAGAACACCTTCAACATCATCGGCGTCGAGGCCTTCGTCGTCCCGACCGTGGACCGCCGCTTCACCGGCGAGGCGCTGCGCGCCGCCCTCGCCGCCGACCCGAACCCGGAGACCGTCATCGCGGTCGTCGGCACCGCCGGCACCACCAACGAGGGCATCGTCGACGACCTCGCCGGCCTCTCCGAGGTCACCCGCGAGCGCGGCCTCTGGTTCCACGTCGACGGCGCGTACGGCGGCGCCGGGCTGTTCGCCCCCTCCGTCCGCGAGCGCTACAACGGCATCGAGCACGCCGACTCCTTCGTCGTCGACCCGCACAAGTGGCTCTTCGCGCCGTTCGACTGCGCCGCCCTGCTCTACCGCAACCCGCAGCTCGCCCGCGCCGTCCACACCCAGGACGCCTCCTACCTCGACGTCCTGCACACCGAGGGCGACGAGTGGAACCCCACCGACTACGCGTACCACCTCACCCGCCGCGCCCGCGGCCTGCCGCTCTGGTTCTCCCTCGCCGTCCACGGCACCCAGGCCTACACCGACGCCATCGAGACCGGCCTGACGCTGGCCCGGGACACCGCGCAGCTGATCCGCGACACCGACCACCTGGAACTGCTGCACGACCCGCAGCTCTCCGCCGTCTGCTTCCGCCGCACCGGCTGGACCCACGAGGACTACTACCGCTGGTCCCAGCAGCTCCTCGCCGACCAGATCGGCTTCGTCACCCCCACCGGCTGGGACGGCGAGACCGTCGCCCGCTTCGCCTTCCTCCACCCCGGCACCACCCTCGACATGGTCAAGGAGATCCTCGCCACCATGGAGTGACCCAAGGGACACGGAGAACTGCGTGCATCAGGGCAAGCCACAACAGGGGCGCGGGGAACTGCGCAATTCGGAAGCGGTCCACTGTACGGATCTGGGCGATCCCGGTCTGTACAGACGCCCACGCCCGGACTGCGCAGTTCCCCGCGCCCCTGTGTCGCGCGCCTTCCTTACAGGAAGGCCCCGTCGGGGAGGTACGGCACCGGGGGGCGCATGCCGCGGAGGGCCACGTAGCCGCGGGTGCCGACCGTGAGCCCCACCTCCAGGCCGACGTCGACCGCCCACTCCTGGTCGGCGGTGAGGTGTTCCACCAGCGCGTCCGTCCCCTCCGGGACCCGCGCCAGCGCCTCCCGCAGCAGCCGTACCGCGATCCGCTTCGACGTCGCCGCCAGCAGCTTCACCTCGCCGCCGTCCCGGTAGCAGTACCCGCTGCCCGCCAGCGAGTCCGCCACCAGCAGTTCCTCGAAGTGGGCCAGCATGAAGCCGTGGTCGGGCCCGTGCGCGGCGCCCCGCAGCCGCCGGTCCACCGAGTCCAGCAGGTGCAGTTGCCCCGGTCCTCCGGGGTGCACCGGGATGTCGCCCGGGTCCTGCAGTCCGGCCCGGTCGACCGGCCCCCGCAGTTGCATCGCCGGGTGCAGGGTGAACCCGCTCAGCCGGTACCGCCGTGCCGCGGCCGGCGACGGCGAGGCGCACAGCATGCCCCGCAGGCAGCCCCGCCCGTGCGCGGCCGCCCGCTGCAGCAGCAGCCGTCCGACGCCCTTGCCCTGCAGCGCCGGGTCGACCACCAGCAGGGCGAGCAGCCACAGCCCTTCGCGCCGCAGCGACAGCGCGGCCCCCACCGCCCGTCCGCCGTCCTCGGCGACCCAGCACCCCTGCGGGTCGGTCCGCACCAGGTGCCGGGTCCGCGCCTCGTGCCGGACGGCGCGGGCGTCCGGCACCGCCGTCCCGTCCCGCCGCGCGGTGTCCGGCTGTCCGAAGGCCGCCGCGGCCACCTCCCGCACGGCGACGGCGTCCGCGGCACTGTCCCTGACCGGCCGAATGATCACGCATCTCATCCTGGCCCGCCGCCGGACCCGCCGAGGGCGGTTTGCCGAGATCGGACGCCGAGCACGCACCGCCGATGTGCGAGCATGGGAGACGTAGAGGTGCGGGCGGCGAAAACGTCTCCCGGAATCACCACCGACCGGAAATGAATCCGGGCGGCCGCCGGTTGGCACTGGCGGCACACTGTCGTCACAGACCGGGAGTAAGCATGACCGTCCAGGACGAGACCACCGTCGAGAGTGGCATCCTCCTCACCGACGCCGCCGCGGCCAAGGTCAAGGGCCTGCTCGAGCAGGAGGGCCGCGACGACCTCGCGCTGCGCGTCGCCGTGCAGCCGGGCGGCTGCTCCGGCCTGCGCTACCAGCTGTTCTTCGACGAGCGTTCGCTGGACGGCGACGTCGTCAAGGACTTCGGCGGCGTGAAGGTCGTCACCGACCGCATGAGCGCCCCGTACCTGGGCGGCGCCACCGTGGACTTCGTCGACACCATCGAGAAGCAGGGCTTCACGATCGACAACCCGAACGCCACCGGCTCCTGCGCCTGCGGCGACTCCTTCAGCTGAGCCCCGCGGCCCAGCCGCACCCGCAGCAGCGACAGCAGCGGCGAACCGCCGGAGGGCGGCCCCGACACCCGGGGCCGCCCTCCGGCGGTTCTGCCTACGACTCCTCAGGGGCGCGGGAACTGCGCAGTCCGGGATCGGTGCTCCTGGCCGATCCGGCTCACCCCTGGTCCGCGCGGTGGCCCACAGACCTAGCGCGGCCCGCCCGGTACGTCACCCGTCATGGTGAGCCCGCTGCCGGAGGTCATGTCGATCACCTTGCGGTCGCCGAGCGGCTGCGCCAACTCCGCCGAGACCGACTCCTTCTTCGCCAGGGCCGGACACTCCTTGCCGCGCGGCGCCGGCTTCTCCACCATGACCCGGACCCGCACCAGGCCCGGCGCCTGCTCGTCCGCCTTCAGCCCGTACTGCTCGCAGACGCCGCCGTAGAAGTAGACGGTCAGGTGCGTCCCGCCCTCCAGGGTGTAGGAGATCGCTGGCAGGACCGCCGCGGTCGGCGTCGGCTCGCCGACGGCTATGCCGGGCTGGGTGGGCTGCCCGGGCTGCGGGGCCGAACTGCCCGCGCCGGACGGGCTGGGGGAGGGGCTCGGCGAGGCCGGGGCACCGGAGGCCGAGGCGCTCGCCGTGGGCGCGGCCGACGGCGCACCGCCCGCTCCGGTCGACGTCTGCGACCCGCAGGCGGACACCCCGCCGACGACGAGCGCCACCCCTGCCGCCAGCACGGCGGCCCGCCGCCGACGAGCGGCCCCGAACGGTACGACTGCGGTCCTTGCGTCCATGGTGCGACTTCCTCCCGAGGGTCCAGCGAACCGCCACCGAAGCGGTGCTGCGCCGGTTTGACGTGCCCCGGAGGAATCCGGTTCCACCCCGTGCCGGGGCGGGACCCGGGGGAGCGGTCAGCTCCCGTAGTCGGCCATCGCCGCCACCAGCCGCTGCGCACCGGACGGCACCGACACCCCCGCCGGGCGGGCGGCGGCGGGCTGCGGGCCGGCCGCGAGCGGCGGCCAGAACCGGCCGAGCCGGCGCGAGGAGCTGACCAGGGCGTCGAGGCTCTCGAAGTCGGCCTCGCCGCCGAGGGCACCCGGGCGGGCTGCGGGGGGCTGGGTGGGCATCATCGCTGTCATCGCTCCGATCGCCGGGCCGCGGCCTCGTCGCCACGGCACGCATGGCCGGGACCGGCCGACCGGCCCCCGTGCTGCGACCCTAGGCCGCCGCCGGGCGCCCCACCAGGGCTACTGCGGGGTAGTACCGGTTCGGGTCGTCCGGGTTTCCGGCCGGGGTGGCTGTACCGTAGGTGGGTCCACCACTGCTTCCGGCCGCACCAGGCCACCGCCGCCACCAGGCCTCCCGAGGAGACTCCCGTGCGTATCGCCGTCGCCGGCTCGATCGCCACCGACCACCTGACGACCTTCCCCGGCCGCTTCGCCGACCAGCTCGTCGCGGAGCAGCTGCACACCGTCTCGCTCTCCTTCCTGGTCGACACCCTCGACATCCGGCGCGGCGGCGTCGGCCCCAACATCGCGTTCGGCATGGGCGTCCTGGGCCTGCGCCCGGTCCTGGTCGGCGCGGCCGGCGCGGACTTCGACGAGTACCGGAGCTGGCTGGAGCGCAACGGCGTGGACACCGCCTCCGTGCACATCTCCGAGACCCGCCACACCGCGCGCTTCATGTGCACCACCGACCTGGACCACAACCAGATCGCCTCCTTCTACACCGGCGCGATGGCCGAGGCCCGCAACATCGAGCTCAAGCCGATCGCCGACCGCGTCGGCGGCCTCGACCTCGTCCTGATCGGCGCCGACGACCCGCAGGCGATGGTCCGCCACACCCAGGAGTGCCGCAGCCGCGGCTACGCCTTCGCCGCCGACCCCTCCCAGCAGCTGGCCCGCCTGGAGGGCGACGACATCCGCGAGATCGTCGACGGCGCCGCGTACCTCTTCACCAACGAGTACGAGGCCGCGCTCATCGAGTCCAAGACCGGCTGGGCCGCCGACGAGCTGCTGAACCGCGTCGGCACCCGGGTCACCACGCTCGGCCCCAAGGGCGTCCGGATCGAGCGCAAGGGCGAGCCGGCGATCACCGTGGGCTGCCCCGCCGAGGAGCGCAAGGCCGACCCGACCGGCGTCGGCGACGGCTTCCGCGCCGGCTTCCTCGCGGGCGTCTCCTGGGGCCTCGGCCTGGAGCGCGCCGCCCAGGTCGGCTGCATGCTCGCCACCCTGGTGATCGAGACCGTCGGCACCCAGGAGTACGAGCTGCGCCGCGCCCACTTCACCGACCGCTTCGCCGCCGCGTACGGCGACGAGGCGGCGGCCGAGGTCCGCGCGAAGCTGGCCTGACCCCGCCCGGTCGCGGCCGGGCGGGCGGTCAGTCCGTCCGGCGCACCAGGTAGGCCGTGCCCCGGTCGGCGCCGTACCGCGCGGCCGGGGCCTCGCCCAGGTACTCCTGGGCCCGCATGTCGCACCAGGCCGGGATGTCCAGCCGGGCCGCCTCGTCGTCGGCGAGCACCACGACGGTGCCGCCCGGCGGCACCTCGCCGATCCGCCGGGCGAGGTCGATCACCGGCAGCGGGCAGCGCTTGCCGAGGGCGTCCAGCACCAGCGCCTCCGCCTCTCCCGCGGGCTCCGGATCCGCCGACGGATCGGCCGACGGATCCGCCGCGCGCACCACCGGCTCCGGTTCCGGTTCCGCGGCGGGCAGCCGAAGGTCGAGCCCGAGCGGGGCCCGGACCGCCGCGACCAGCTCGGGCAGCGCGGCGAGGAAGCGGTCCACGTCCTCCTCCGCGGTGCCGTACGGGAGCGAGACCCGCACGTTGCCCTCGGTCAGCACCCCCATCGCCGCCAGCACGTGGCTCGGCGTCAGCGTGGAGGAGGTGCAGGAGGAGCCCGAGGAGACCGCGAACCCGGCCTTGTCCAGCTCGCCGAGCAGCACCTCGCCGTCCACGTACAGGCAGGAGAAGGTGACGACGTGGGGGAGTCGGCGCACCGGGTCGCCGACCACCTCGACCTCCGGCACCAGTGCGGGCACCCGGGTGCGGATGCGTTCCACCAGCGCGTGCAGCCGGGCGTTCTCCTGCTCGGCCTCGGCGCGGACGGCGCGCAGCGAGGCGGCGGCCGCGACGATCGCCGGCACGTTGACGTAGCCGGGCACCCGGCCGCGCTCGCGCTCGTCGGAGGGCAGCGGCGAGGCGTAGCGCACGCCCTTGCGGACGGCGAGCACGCCGACGCCGGCCGGCCCGCCCCACTTGTGGGCGCTGGCGGTCAGCAGCGACCAGCCGTGCGGGACGGGCAGCCGGCCCGCGCTCTGGGCGGCGTCCACCAGCAGCGGGATGCCGACGTTGCCGCACAGGTCGGCGACCTCCTCCACCGGCTGGACGGTGCCGACCTCGTGGTTGGCGCTCTGCAGCACGGCGAGCGCGGTGGCGTCGGTCAGCCGGGCGGCGAACTGGGTGGCCTTCACCCGGCCGTGCCGGTCGACCGGGACGACGCCGACCTCGCCGCCCTGGGCCTCGTGCAGCTCGGCGGTGTGCAGCACGCTGGAGTGCTCGACCGCGGAGTGCACCAGGTGGGCGCCGCGGCGGCGGTTGCCGCGCAGTGCGCCGAGGATGCCGAGCTGGACGGCCTGGGTGCCGCTCGCGGTGAAGGAGATCTCGTCCGCCCGGGCGCCGAGGTCCGCCGCGACTCCCTCGCGGGCGGCGTCCAGGAGCATGCGGGCCTGCCGCCCGGAGCGGTAGAGCCGCGCCGGGTCGGCCCACCCCTCGTCGATCGCCGCGTTCAGCGCCTGCCGGGCGACGGGGTGCAGGGGTGCGGTGGAGGCCACATCGAAGTACGACACCCTTCCACGCTATCCCCGCCCGGCCCGCGGCCCGGGTCGGCACCCGATTTCGCCGCATTCGTCCGGTGCGACGATCCGTCACCCGTGTGTCGCAGTCGAGTCCCCCGATCGGGTGTGGGACCCTCGAATGCCCGCCATGACCTGCACCGGAACGCCTGCCGCGGCTGATCGGGTAGGCGGGCGGCGCGTTAGCGGGGGCTGCTCGTGAGTGCCGCATAAGGATGCAGTAGCGTTTGGCCCGCATAAGCATTCAAACCGTGCCCGTGGCCGGGTCGCCGGGGAGGCGAACAGCACTCCCGGAGGCGGCGCGATCGCGGGCGAGACTTCGGGAAGGCGCTACGTGAGTCCCAACGGCTCCGACCGCTCGCCGCGGCGCACGATGCGGCGGAAGCTGCCTCAGGCGCTGGCACTGGGCCTCGTCATCGCGACCGCCACCGGCTGCTCGGCCAACGACCTCCCCAGGCTTGGCCTCCCCTCGCCCGTCACCGAGGAAGGCCCCCTGGTCCTCCACATGTGGCAGGGCTCGTGGATCGCGGCGCTGGCAGTGGGCGCACTGATGTGGGGTCTGATCCTCTGGAGCGTGATCTTCCACCGGCGTAGCCGCACCAAGGTGGAGATCCCCGCTCAGACCCGGTACAACGTGCCCATCGAGGCGCTGTACACCGCGGTCCCCCTCGTCATCGTCTCGGTGCTCTTCTACTTCGTCGCCCGCGACGAGACGCGCCTGACCGCGGTCAGCGCGAAGCCGCAGCACGTGGTGAACGTGGTGGGCTTCCAGTGGAACTGGGCGTTCAACTACGAGAACACCGAGATCCCGGACCCGGCCAACACCAACGCCGCGTACGACGTCGGCACGCCGGCCGAGGTGCCCACCCTGTACCTGCCGATCAACGAGTCGGTGGAGTTCGTCCTGACCTCCAACGACGTGATCCACGACTTCTGGCCCGTCAACTTCCTCATGAAGATGGACGTCGTGCCGGGCGTGGTGAACAAGTTCCAGGTGACCCCGACCTCCTTCGGCACCTTTGCCGGCAAGTGCGCCGAGCTCTGCGGCCAGGACCACTCCCGGATGCTGTTCAACGTCAAGGTCGTCACCCACGACCAGTACGAGCAGCACCTGAAGGAGCTTCGGGCCAAGGGCCAGTCCGGCGCGGTGCCCGCGGGCATCCTCGGAGCCGGCCACGCCGCCGGTGAGAAGACCACGGGAAGTGAAGAGAAGTGACCATCCTCAACGAGCCCGCCGCGGCCGGCGGGGGCGCCGGGGGCGTCACGGCCGGCAAGAGCGCCCGTGTCAACAAGCGGGGCAACGCGATCATCAAGTGGCTCACCACCACCGACCACAAGACGATCGGCACGATGTACCTGGCGACCTCGTTCGCCTTCTTCCTGATCGGTGGCGTCCTCGCCCTGGTCATGCGCGCCGAACTCGCCCGTCCGGGGACCCAGATCCTCTCGAACGAGCAGTTCAACCAGGCGTTCACCATGCACGGCACGATCATGCTGCTGATGTTCGCCACCCCGCTCTTCGCGGGCTTCGCGAACTGGATCATGCCGCTGCAGATCGGCGCTCCCGACGTCGCCTTCCCGCGTCTGAACATGTTCGCCTACTGGCTCTACCTGTTCGGCTCCGTCATCGCGGTGGCGGGCTTCCTGACCCCGCAGGGCGCGGCCGACTTCGGCTGGTTCGCCTACTCGCCGCTGTCCGACGCCGTCCGTTCGCCGGGCGTCGGCGCCGACATGTGGATCATGGGCCTGGCCTTCTCCGGCTTCGGCACCATCCTCGGTGCGGTCAACTTCATCACCACCATCATCTGCATGCGCGCCCCCGGCATGACGATGTTCCGGATGTCGATCTTCGTCTGGAACGTCCTGCTGACCGCCGTGCTGGTCCTGCTGGCCTTCCCGGTCCTGGCCGCCGCCCTGTTCGCCCTGGAGGCGGACCGCAAGTTCGGGGCGCACGTCTTCGACCCGGCCAACGGCGGCGCCATGCTGTGGCAGCACCTCTTCTGGTTCTTCGGCCACCCCGAGGTGTACATCATCGCGCTGCCGTTCTTCGGCATCGTGTCGGAGATCGTCCCGGTCTTCAGCCGCAAGCCGATGTTCGGCTACTCCGGCCTGATCGCGGCCACCATCGCGATCGCCGGTCTGTCCGTGACGGTGTGGGCGCACCACATGTACGTCACCGGCCAGGTGCTGCTGCCGTTCTTCTCCTTCATGACCTTCCTGATCGCGGTGCCTACCGGGGTGAAGTTCTTCAACTGGGTCGGCACCATGTGGAAGGGCTCGCTCAGCTTCGAGACCCCGATGCTGTGGACGATCGGCTTCCTGGTCACCTTCCTGTTCGGCGGTCTGACGGGCGTTCTGCTCGCCTCCCCGCCGATCGACTTCCACGTCTCGGACTCGTACTTCGTCGTCGCGCACTTCCACTACGTGGTCTTCGGCACGGTGGTGTTCGCGATGTTCGCGGGCTTCCACTTCTGGTGGCCGAAGATGACCGGCAAGATGCTCGACGAGCGTCTCGGCAAGATCACCTTCTGGACGCTGTTCATCGGCTTCCACACCACCTTCCTCGTCCAGCACTGGCTCGGCGCGGAGGGCATGCCCCGCCGCTACGCCGACTACCTGGCCTCGGACGGCTTCACCACGCTGAACAGCGTCTCGACCGTCGGCTCGTTCCTGCTCGGCCTGTCGATCCTGCCGTTCCTCTACAACGTCTGGAAGACGGCCAAGTACGGCGAGAAGCTCGAGGTGGACGACCCGTGGGGCTACGGCCGCTCGCTGGAGTGGGCGACCTCCTGCCCGCCGCCGCGGCACAACTTCCTCACGCTGCCGCGGATCCGCTCCGAATCCCCGGCGTTCGACCTGCACCACCCCGAGATCGCCGCGCTGGACTACCTGGAGAACCACGGTGAGCCGGCGAAGCACTTCGCGGGCGTGACCCCGGCGCAGTACGACCGTCCGCAGCTGGACAAGAAGAAGGAGGGCGACGCCTGATGAAGGAGCAGGGCAAGATCTTCGGCGGCTTCGCCGCCTTCATCCTGATCATGGCCGTCGTGTACGGCCTGTGGTCCAAGGAGCCGGCCGGCACCACCGCGCTGTTCCTGGCGTTCGGCCTCTGCGCCTTCATCGGGTACTACCTCGCCTTCACCGCCCGCCGGGTGGACAGCGGCGCGGGTGACAACCCCGAGGCCGAGGTCGCGGACGACGCCGGCGAGGTGGGCTTCTTCGCCCCGCACAGCTGGCAGCCGCTCGCGCTCGCCATCGGCGGCGCGCTGGCCTTCCTCGGTGTGATCTTCGGCTGGTGGCTGCTCTGGTGGTCGCTGCCGATCATCCTGATCGGCCTCTACGGCTGGGTCTTCGAGTTCTACCGCGGCGAGGACCAGAACCAGTAGGTTCCGGCACGTCAGGCCAAGGGCCGGGCACCCCTCGGGGGAGCCCGGCCCTTCGCCGTGCCCGCACTCACGCTCCGTCGCCGTCTCACCCGCCCGGTCCAACCGGGCCGCCTCCCGGGGTGCTGACGGCTCCCCGCCGTTCCTAGGCTCTGGTACATCGTCGGGAGACCTCGGAGGCACCGGTGAACGGTTGTCGGAGACTCGCACACGGCAAGGCCGGCATAACGGCCCTCATCCTGCTGGCCCCGATCGCGGCCTGCTCGTCCGGAAGCCAGGACCGGTCCGTCGGACCGGTCACCCGCACCGTCGACGCCGCACCGCTGGTGCGGACCTCGGCCGGGGAGCGGGTGGACCCCGCCAAGCCCTTCACGGTGACCGCCCAACCGGGCAGCACCCTCACGGACGTCACCGTCTCGGGCCCGGACGGCCGGCTGGTGGCCGGTGAGCTGGCCGACGACGGGCGCAGCTGGCACACCACCGGGCGGCTGCGGGCGGGCACCGCCTACACCGCCCGAATAGCCGCCGACGACGGCAAGGGCGGCCGCGGCGAGACCACCACGGCGTTCAGCACGCTCGCCGCGCAGAACCTGCTCACCGCCCAGCTCGGCCCGGACTCCTCCGGCAGCGGCGTCTACGGCGTCGGCCAGCCGCTCACGGTGAAGCTCTCCGCCCCGGTCAAGGACCCGGCGGCCCGCCGCGAGGTCGAACAGGGCCTCACCGTCACCTCCCAGCCCGCCGTGACCGGCGCCTGGTACTGGGTGGACGACAGCAACCTGCACTTCCGCCCCGAGCAGTACTGGCCGGCCAACGCCACGGTGAAGCTCTCCTTCGACCTCACCGGCGCCGCGGTGTCCGACGGCCTGTACGGCGGCGAGCCGAGCAGCCTCTCCTTCCGCACCGGGGACCGCGTGGAGGCCGTCGTGGACGCCGCCACCCACGAGCTGACGTACCGCCGCAACGGCGAGGTGGTCCGCACGATCCCGGTCACCACCGGCAAGCCGGGCTTCGACACCCGCAACGGCATCAAGGTGGTCCTCGGCCAGGAGGCCAGCGTCCGGATGAGCGGCGAGACCATCGGCATCGCCGCCGGCAGCGCCGACTCCTACGACCTGCAGGTGGAATGGGCCACCCGGGTGACCTGGAGCGGCGAGTACGTGCACGCCGCCCCCTGGTCGGTCGGCTCCCAGGGCAAGGCCAACGTCAGCCACGGCTGCACCGGGATGAGCACGGAGAACGCCAAGTGGTTCTTCGACAACACCCGGGTCGGCGACATCGTCCAGGTCGTCAACAGCCTCGGCCACGAGATGGAGCCGTTCGGCAACGGCTACGGCGACTGGAACATCAGCTGGACGGACTACGTGAAGCACTCGGCGACGGGTGCCCGGGTCTCCACCGCGGGCAGCGCCGACACGGCCGTCCAGGCCTCCGGGGACATGCAGCCCCAGCCCTGACACCCCTCTGGGCCTCAGCCGCGGTAGACCGCCTGCAGGGCCGTGTGAGCGGCCGCCAGGGCCTCGTCGCGGCCGAGGCCCAGGCGGTGCACCCGCTCCGCGAACTCGGCGGCCGCGGCGGCGGCCAGCCGGTGGGCGCTGTCCCCGGTGGCGGCGATCGTGGTGCCGCGCCGGCCGTGGGTCTCCACCACCCCGTCGGCCTCCAGCTCGCGGTAGGCGCGGGCGACGGTGTTCGCCGCCAGCCCCAGCTCCTCGGCCAGCGCCCGGACGGTGGGGAGCTTCAGGCCCACGGGCAGCTCGCCGCTGCGGGCGCGCTCCGCGATCTGGCTCCGCACCTGCTCGTACGGGGGAGTGGCGGCGGTGTGATCGATGGTCAGCTGCACGGGCCCATTGTGGCAGGGCCCGGCAGGGCCGGCCCGGGTCCGGCCCGGGTCCGGCCCGGGTGCGGAAAGGCCGAGGGCCCCTGCCGGTTCGGCAGGGGCCCTCGGGCTGTGGCGATCTCTACGGGATCAGTGGTGGCCGTGGCCGCTGGTGATCTCGTGGTGCTCCTCGGCGGTCGGCTTGGCGATCTGGCCGCCCTCGCCGTAGAAGGCCTCGGAGAGCTTGGCGCGGGTCTTCGCGATCCGGCCGGCCTTGCGGGCCACGCCGTTCTCGTCGACCTCGGCCGGCAGCTCCAGCGGCTGCGGCTGCTCGTGCGCGGTGAGCTTGTACAGCTTGTCCTGCGGCAGCTGCTCGTGGATCTCGACGAACTCACCGTGCGGCAGGCGCTTGATGATGCCGCTCTCGCGGCCGTGCAGCACCTTGTCCTTGTCGCGGCGCTGCAGACCCAGGCACCACCGCTTGGTGATGAAGAAGGTCAGCACCGGGACGACGAAGAAGCCGACACGGACGAAGTAGGTGATCGAGTTGATCGACAGGTGCAGGTGCGTCGCCAGCAGGTCGTTGCCACCGCCGATGAGCAGCAGCACGTACAGGCTGATCCAGGCCGCGCCGAAGCCGGTGCGGACCGGGGCGTTGCGCGGGCGGTCGGCGATGTGGTGCTCGCGCTTGTCGCCGGTGACCCAGGCCTCGATGAACGGGTAGACCCAGATGGCCATCAGGACCAGCGGGAAGACCATCAGCGGGATGAACACGCCCAGGTTCAGGGTGTGGCCCCAGGCGCGGATCTCCCAGCCCGGCATGACGCGGATCAGGCCCTCGGAGAAGCCCATGTACCAGTCCGGCTGGGCGTCGGTGGACACCTGGTCGGGGCGGTACGGGCCGTACGCCCAGATCGGGTTGACGGTCGCGATCGCCGAGGCGGCCGCGATGACGCCGAACACCAGGAAGAAGAAGCCACCGGCCTTGGCCATGTAGACCGGCATCAGCGGCATGCCGACGACGTTCTTCTCGGTGCGGCCGGGGCCCGCGAACTGGGTGTGCTTGTGGTAGAAGACCAGGATCAGGTGGGCCACCAGCAGGCCCAGCATGATGCCCGGGATCAGCAGCACGTGGATGGTGAAGAACCGCGGCACGATGTCGGTGCCGGGGAACTGACCGCCGTACAGGAAGAACTGCAGGTACGTGCCGACCAGCGGCACCGCCAGGATCGCGCCCTCCATGAAGCGGATACCGGTACCGGACAGCAGGTCGTCCGGGAGCGAGTAGCCCATGAAGCCGTCGAACATGCCGAGGAAGAGCAGACCGGCGCCGAAGAGCCAGTTGATCTCGCGCGGCTTGCGGAACGCGCCGGTGAAGAAGACGCGCATCATGTGCACCAGCATCGCGGCGACGAAGACGATCGCCGCCCAGTGGTGGATCTGGCGGATCAGCAGACCGCCGCGCACCTCGAAGCTGATGTCCATGGTCGAGGCGTACGCCTCGGACATCCGGATGCCGTTGAGCGGGGCGTACGAACCGTGGTAGACGGTCTCGGCCATGCTCGGCTTGAAGAACAGCGTCAGGTAGACGCCGGTCAGGATGATGATGATGAAGGTGTAGAGGCAGATCTCGCCCAGCATGAAGGACCAGTGGTCCGGGAAGATCTTGCGCAGGTTGGACTTGGCGAGGGTGTAGATACCCAGCCGTCCGTCCGTCCAGTCAGCGGCCGCCTCGAACTTGTTCGCAGGCTTGGCACGGGTGCTGGCCGGCTTGGATGCGCCGGAGTTGGCGTTGCTCGCGGTGCTCACGGCCGCTCCCAGTAGCTCGGGCCGACGGGCTCCTGGAAGTCGCCGGTGGCGACCAGGAAGCCCTTCTCGTCAGTGGTGATCTTCAGCTGCGGCAGCGGGTGGCCGGCCGGGCCGAAGATGACGCGCGCGCCGTCCGCCAGGTCGAAGGTCGACTGGTGGCAGGGGCAGAGCGCGTGGTGGGTCTGCTGCTCGTACAGGCTGATCGGGCAGCCGACGTGGGTGCAGATCTTCGAGTAGGCCAGGATGCCCTCGAAGCCGAGGTCCGCGGACTTCTGGTCCTTCAGGTCCTCCGGAGCGATCCGGATGATCATCAGGGCGTCCTTGGCGATCTGCTCCTGGAAGAACTCCTGGTCCTCCTCCAGGCCCTCGGGCTTGGCGAAGGTCAGCGAGCCGGTGACGATGTCCTCGGGCTTCATCGGCTCGTTGGTGTTCATGTTGATCAGCTTGAGGGGCTTGGCCGGGGTGGCCACCTCCCAGCCGGTGTGCGCCAGCTTGTCCTCGGGCAGCGGGCCCAGGTCGCGCAGCAGCACCACGCCGGACAGCGGCACCAGGGCCATCGAGCCGATCAGGGTGTTGCGGAGCATCTTGCGGCGGCCGAAGCCGGACTCCGCGGCGCCCGTCCTGAACTGCTCGATGACGTCGGCACGCAGCTCGTCGTCGGCCTCGATCGGGTGGCGCTCGGCCGGGATCTCGTGGTCCGACATCAGGGTGCGCGCCCAGTGGACGGCGCCCGCGCCGATGCAGAAGAGCGCCACACCGAGGGTCATGCCGAGCGCGAAGTTCAGCGCGCTGACGTGGCCCAGCGGGAAGATGTAGACGATCTTGTCGATGTCGATGGCCACGTACGAGGCGATGAAGCCCACGGTGGCGAGCATCGAGACGATGAACAGCAGGGAGACCTGCCGCTCCGCGCGCTTGGCGGCGCGCTCGTCGATGTCGGTCCGGCGCGGCTCGTGGGCCGGCAGACCGGGGTCGGCGAACGGGTCGCCGTGGACGGCGACCTCGTGCCCTTCGGAGCCGTGCGACTCCGGCAGCTTCTCGTCAGACATCTCGTGGCTCATGACTTCTTGGCCTTGGTGGTGTGGGCGGCGACCCAGATCGCGGTCACGATGAGCGCACCGAGGGCGAAGATCCAGCCGAACAGGCCCTCGGTCACCGGACCGAGGCTGCCCAGGGACAGGCCGCCGGGGCTGGGCTCGTCGTTGGTGTGGCTGACGAAGGCCACGATCTGCTTCTTCTGCTCCTCCGGCATGGTGGTGTCGGGGAACGACGGCATGTTCTGCGGGCCGGTCTGCATGGCCTCGTAGATGTGCTTCGGGGAGGTGTTCTCCAGCGTCGGGGCGTACTTGCCCTTCGTCAGGGCACCGCCCTTGCCCGCGAAGTTGTGGCACTGGGCGCAGTTGGTCCGGAAGAGCTCGCCGCCCTTGGCCACGTCGTTCGGGTTCGTCGAGGTGTACTGCTCCTTGGTCGGAGCGACCGGGCCGGGGCCGAGCGAGGCCACGTAGGCGGCCAGCTGGTCGATCTGCGCCTGGGAGTAGACGACCTTCTTGGAGGGCACCTGGGCGCCGCTCTGCTGGGCCGGCATGCGACCGGTGCCGACCTGGAAGTCGACCGCGGCGGAACCCACGCCCACCAGGCTCGGGCCGTCGGAGCTGCCCTGGCCGTCGAGGCCGTGGCAGGAGGAGCAGCCCACGGCGAAGAGCTTCTTGCCCTCTTCGATCGCGAGCGACTGCGCGGAGGTGTCGGCCTGCGCCTTCTCGGCGGGCGCGAACGCGGCGTACAGCCCCCCGGTGGCCGCCAGGGCGAGAAGTAGGACGACCAGCGCCGCCAGTGGGTGGCGCCGTCGTGCGGAGAGCTTTTTCACGGATTAACCCCGGTGTCAGGATCTGGTCGGCTGGGTGGCTGCGCCCGTGGGACCGGTCTGCTCGGGGCCGGTACCCGGGTCGGGGCGGACTGGTCGGCGGGGCTCCCGCGCGGGGCGGGTGCTCTCCGGCCGGCGGCCAGCGACCTGATCAGCCTTTACTTGATCAGGTAGATGGTCGCGAACAGGCCGATCCACACGACGTCGACGAAGTGCCAGTAGTACGACACCACGATCGCGGCGGTGGCCTGCTCGTGCGTGAACCGCCTGGCGGCGTACGTCCGCCCCAGGACCAGCAGGAAGGCGATCAGACCACCCGTCACGTGCAGGCCGTGGAAGCCGGTGGTCAGGTAGAACACCGTGCCGTACGGGTCGGAGGACAGCGACAGGCCGTCCACCTTGACCAGCTCGGTGTACTCGAAGATCTGGCCGCCGATGAAGATCGCGCCCATCACGAAGGTGATCGTGAACCACGAGCGGAGCTTCTTCACGTCACCGCGCTCGGCGGCGAACACGCCGAGCTGGCAGGTGAGGGAGGAGAGCACCAGGATCGTGGTGTTCACCGAGGAGAACGGCACGTTGAGGGCGTCCGCCTTCTCCGTCCAGAACTCCGATCCCATGACCGAGCGGAGCGTGAAGTACATCGCGAACAGGGCCGCGAAGAACATCAGCTCGGAGCTCAGCCAGACGATGGTTCCGACGCTGACCAGGTTCGGCCTGTTGACCGCTCCGTGCGCGTGTCCGGTTTCTGTTGCTGTTGCTGTCGCCACGACGGACATTATGTCGGTCCCTTATTCCGTCTTCACGCCGGGGGGTGCTCCTCGGAGTGTCCGGTGCGTGCGGTACGCCCCCCTGGCGCTGGCCTGCGCGGACGTCCGGCGCTGCTCCGCCCGGGTGTCCGTTTTCTGACGGTTGTTCGGGGTGGGCGAGGCGGAGTACCCCGCGCGGGTGAGATTCGGGCGCGGCGGCTTGAGGGAGATCGCGTCAGGGACTCACCGGGAGGGCCCCGCCGGAGTAGCATCCGGAGGTGAACGTGGTCCGGGTCACACTGGGCCGTTCGGAGCGGCACATATAAGAGGACGAGCACCCGGGAGCAGGGCCCATGGCGCACACGACCGACGAGACGCTCACCGTTCTCGTCTACAGCGACGACCGCAACACCCGCGAGCAGGTCACCCTGGCCCTGGGCCGCCGGCCCGCCGCGGACCTGCCCGCCGTCGAGTACCTGGAGTGCGCCACCACCCCGGCGGTGCTCCGCGCCCTGGAGCGCGGCGGCGTGGACCTCTGCGTGCTGGACGGCGAGGCCGTCCCCGCCGGCGGCCTCGGCCTCACCCGCCAGCTCAAGGACGAGATCTACGGCTGCCCGCCGGTGCTCGTCCTGATCGGCCGGCCGCAGGACTCCTGGCTCGCCGCCTGGAGCCGCGCCGACGCCGCCATCGCGCAGCCGGTCGACCCGGTCGCCCTCGCCGAGGCCGCCGCCACCCTGCTCCGCGCCCGGATCGCCAAGCGGACGCCCGCCCGCCGCTGACCGGGCCTCCGGCACCACCCGTCTCACCAGGAGAGAAGGGGCGGCGGGATCGGCACGGCCGCCCGCCGCCGCTCGCTAGGCTGACTCCGTCCCTTGTATCGGCGCACTACCGATGAGAGCTGGAGTCGGCCATGGTGAACGTGAACCCTGCGAACGGCGGCAAGGACCCCGTGCAGGTGGTCCGCACCTGGCCCGACGTCCTGACGGCACTGTTGCGCGGCGAGGACCTCGCGGAGGCGGACACCGCCTGGGCGATGGACCAGATCATGAGCGGCGAGGCCTCGCCCGTGCAGGTCGCCGGCTTCATGGTCGCGCTGCGCGCCAAGGGCGAGACGGTCGAGGAGATCGCCGGCCTGGTCGACGCGATGTACGCGCACGCCGAGCCGCTGCACATCCCCGGCCCGGCCGTGGACATCGTCGGCACCGGCGGCGACCGCGCGAAGACCGTCAACATCTCCACCATGTCGGCGATCGTCGCGGCCGCGGCCGGCGCCAAGGTCGTCAAGCACGGCAACCGGGCCTCCTCCTCCGCGTCCGGCTCCTCCGACGTGCTGCAGAAGCTCGGCATCAGCCTCGACCTCGGCGCCCGGCGGGTCGCCGAGGTGGCCGAGGAGGTCGGCCTGACCTTCTGCTTCGCGGCGAAGTTCCACCCCGCGATGCGGCACGCGGCGACCGCGCGGGCCGGGCTCGGCGTGCCCACCGCCTTCAACATCCTCGGCCCGCTGACCAACCCGGCCCGGGTCACCTCGCACGCCGTCGGCTGCTTCGACACCCGGCTCGCCGGACTGATCGCCGGCGTCTTCGCCCGGCGCGGCGCCACCGCACTGGTCTTCCGCGGCGACGACGGCCTGGACGAACTGACCGTCTGCACCACCTCGCACGTGTGGATCGTCAAGGACGGCACCGTCACCGAGACGGACTTCGACCCGCGGGACGTCGGGATCGAACTGGCCGGGATCGAGGCCCTCCGCGGGGCCGACGCCGAGCACAACGCGGCCGTCGCACGGCGGCTGTTCGCCGGTGAGCGCGGCCCGGTGCGGGACGCCGTCCTGCTCAACACGGCCGCCGCGCTGGCGGTGCTCGACCTCACCGACGCACCGCTCGCCGAGCAGCTCGCCGCAGGGATCGAGCGGGCGGCCGCGGCCGTCGACTCCGGCGCGGCGGAGGCGACGCTCAAGCGCTGGGCCGAGGCGACGAACAAGTAGCGGGCCGCCGGCGAGCCGCACGGGGCGCACGGGGGCATCCGGCCGAGGGCCGGTCCCCCGCGCGCCCCGTCGTGCTTGACCCGTCGCACAGCGGTCACCTAGAGTCCTGCGCAGGTCATGAGTGGCAGCGTCAAGCCCCAGCTTGCTGTCCGGCAACCCTCCGTCCGTGGCGGGGTGCCCTGGGTGAGGACCGGGCCGTGCGGAGAACCGTCCGCGTGGCAAGCGCGGACTTCCGGCGATGCATCCCCGGGGTCCCCACCCCGTGAAGGAGTGCATCCTCATGTCGCTTTCCACCGACCTCTGCGCCCCGCTCGCCGTCCTCGGCCACGACGTCCGGGTGCCGCTCGCCACCGGTGAGAAGGTCGGCTACGCCGCACTCGACTACGCCGCCAGCGCCCCCGCCCTGCAGCGGGTCTGGGACGACGTCGCCGCCTACGCCCCCTACTACGGCAGCGTCCACCGCGGCGCCGGCTACCTCTCGCAGCTCTCCACCGACCTGTTCGAGCAGAGCCGCCGCACCGTCGCCGACTTCCTCGACCTGCGCGAGGGCGACCAGGTGGTGTTCACCCGCGCCACCACCGACTCGCTCAACCTGCTCGCCGGGGCCCTCCCCGCCGGCACCCGGGTGTTCGCCTTCGAGACCGAGCACCACGC
Organism: Kitasatospora sp. NPDC085895; assembly: GCF_040702125.1. NCBI lineage: Bacteria > Bacillati > Actinomycetota > Actinomycetes > Kitasatosporales > Streptomycetaceae > Kitasatospora > Kitasatospora sp. NPDC085895. The sequence goes on from NZ_JBFBJY010000012.1 coordinate 122,022, forward strand.
CTCCCTGCTGCCCTGGCGCCACGCCGGTCTGACGGTCGAGTACCTGCGCGCCCCGCGCTCGCACGCCGAGGCCGTCGCCGCCCTGGACGCCGCCCTCGCCGCCGGATCCCCGGACGGCCCGCGCCTGCTGTGCGTCACCGGCGCCTCCAACGTCACCGGCGAACTGTGGCCGATCGCCGAACTCACCGGGACCGCCCACCGGCACGGCGCCCGGGTGGTGCTGGACGCCGCCCAGCTCGCCCCGCACCACCGCCTGTCGGTCCGTGAACTCGACGTCGACTGGGTCGCGTTCTCCGGCCACAAGCTCTACGCGCCGTTCGGCGCCGGGGTGCTCGCCGGCCGCAGCGACTGGCTTGACGCCGCCGAGCCCTACCTGGCGGGCGGCGGCGCCAGCCGCACCGTCGCCCGGGAGGCCGACGGCTCGGTGGCCGTCGAGTGGCACACCGGCCCGGCCCGCCACGAGGCGGGCTCGCCCAACGTGATCGGCGCCTACGCCATCGCCTCCGCCTGCCGGGCGCTCACCGAGGCCGGGTTCGACGCCCTGGAGGCCCGCGAGCAGGCGCTCGTCGAGCGGCTCACCGCCGGGCTGGCCGGGATCCCCGAGGTCAGGGTGCTCAACCTGTTCGGCGAGCGGTCCGCCCGGGTGGGCGTGCTCTCCTTCGTCGTCCGCGGCTGGAACAGCTCGCACTTCTCGGCGGCGCTCTCCGCCGAGTACGGCATCGGCGTCCGCGACGGCCTGTTCTGCGCGCACCCGCTGGTGCGGACGCTGCTCGGCGGGGAGGAGGCGGCGCCGTCCGCGTGCGGCGCGCCGGAGCCGTCGCTGCCGGGGGAGCGGAGCCTCAACGCGATCCGGGTCAGCTTCGGCGCGGGCACCCCGGAGGAGCACGTGGACCGCTTCCTGGCCGCCGTCCGCGAGCTCGTCACCGACGGCGCCCGCTGGTCCTACCGCAACGAGGGCGGCCGCTGCGTCGCGGACACCGACCGCGCGGCCTGAGACGTTCGGGGTGCGCACTCAGGGGCGCGTGGGGGGTGCACCTACTCGTCGAGGCCGAGGGCGAAGGCGGCTTCCAGGTCGTGCTGGGAGTAGGTGCGGAAGGCGATCTGGGTCTCGGTGTGCTCGACGCCCGGGACCTTGTTGACCTGACCGGGGATCACCTCGGCGAGGTCCTCGTGCTGCCGGACGCGGACCATCGCCACCAGGTCGTAGCTGCCGGTCACCGAGTAGACCTCGCTGACGCCCTCGATCGCGGCGATCGCCTCGGCGATCTCGGGGATCCGGTCGACGCTGGTCTTGATGAGGACGATCGCGGTGATCACTCTTCGGCTCCTGTGTGTGGGGTTCCGCCCAGCGTATCCGCCGTCAGGCGGCGCGTCTGCCCTGTCCGGGGCCGCACCGGGCGCGCGAGCAGCCACCCCGCGCTGAAGCCGATCACGTGCACCAGGTAGGCCACGCCCGGCACCGCCGGGCCCACCGGCCACCACTGCAGGGCGAACCACAGGCCGAGCACCAGCCAGGCCGGGAACCGCAGCGGCAGGAAGAACAGCACCGGCACCAGCGCGGTGACCCGGGCCCGCGGATAGCACCGCAGGTACCCGCCGAGCACCCCGGCGATCGCCCCCGAGGCGCCGACCAGCGCCCGCACCGACTCCGTGGAGTCCGACTCCGCCAGTGCCCAGCCGTACGTCGCCAGGTAGCCGATGCCCAGATAGAAGAGGAGGAAGCGCAGCCGTCCGAGGCGCTCCTCCACGTCCGGGCCGAAGACGTAGAGGAAGAGCAGGTTGCCCACCAGGTGCAGCCAGCCCGCGTGGACGAACAGCGAGCTGAGCACCGACAGGAAGGGGATCTTGTGCGGGGTGGGAGGGACGGTGCAGCCCGGCACCGCCGGGGGCAGCGCCGCCAGCCGGCCGGCGTCCAGCGGCCGGTTGGCGAGCAGCTCCGCGGGGACGGCCCCCCAGTGCTGCTCGAAGCGCTGCTCCGCGCAGACGCGGGCGTTGCCGGTGCCGTACCGCGGATTGAGGCCGAAGCTCGGGCCGGCCAGCAGGACGAGGGCGCTCAGCGCGATCAGCGCGTAGGTGACGACCGGCGTGCGCGCCGGCGCGGCGGCGTCCCGGCCCGCCGTTGCGCGCACGGGGGCGGGGACGGGGGCGGGGACGGCCATGACAGCGAGCATTCCTCGGTGCACCCGCGGTGACACCGCCCGGTGCTGCAAGCGGGTGACCTGTCCGCCCTTCAGGACCGGTGACCGCCGGAAGAGCCGCAGGCAATAGGCTTGGAGGACCGGACCCGGACCATCCGAGAGGACCTCCGATGACCATCGCCGCCCCCACCGCCGAGACCCGCTGGCGCTGCACGCTCTGCGGGAACCTCACCCGCTTCGACGTGACGCGCTCGGCCCGGGTGGTGGAGTACCTGCACTTCGACCTCGGCGGCGAGTCCAAGGTGGAGGAGACCGAGGTGCTCAGCGAGACCCTGGAGTCGGTCCGCTGCCGCTGGTGCAACGCGGTCGACCAGGTGGAACTGGTGGCCCGCCCCGGCGCCGACGCCGCCGAGCAGCCGGCCGAGGACGAGCCGAAGGCCTGAGCCTCGCGCTTCCGACACACCCCGGTGGAGCCCCTGGCGCCGCCGGGGTGTGTGGCACGGTGCCCGGCGGGGCACGGTAGACGGGACAATTGCACAGAGCGGTGCATTTCGAGGGCAGCGGCCACCGGCCGCGCGGGCCCGGGGACCAGAATCGGAGCCGAGGACGTGGTGGACGCAGCGAGCGGGCCGGCCGAGCCGCAGGGGCAGCAGCCCGCCGCGGACGCGGAGCTGCCGGACGCCGCCGGGGCCGGGCAGGAGCCCGCGGCCGGGGACGCACCGTCCGAGCAGTTGGACCGGCCGTTGCCCGAAGGGGTCCGCCGCCGGGTCGTGGGCATCGCCGCCGACGCGCTCGGCGCCATCCCGCCCGGCGAACTGCCCGCGGGACTGCGCCCGTACGCCAAGTTCACCCCGGCCCGGCGCGCCAAGTACGCGGCGACCGCGCTGGCCGCGGCGCTGGACGCGGAGCCGGTCTTCCGCGTCCGGATAGCCGATCGGCTGCGGCTCGGCCAGCCCGACCTGGTGAAGGCGCTGGAGTCCGGCGCGGTGCCGGCCGCCGCCGACCCGATGGACGTGGCCGCCGCCGCCTACCTGCTGCGCCCGGCCGGCTGGAGCCGGCTGGTGGTCGAGGCTGGCGACGAGGTCGAGCGGGCGGACGCCGAGGGCGCCGCCGCCGAGGCCGCCCGGGTGGTGGAGAAGCTGCAGGCCGAACTGACGGAGGTGCGCGCCGCCGCCCGCGCGGACCTGGACCGGCACCGAGCCGAGTCGGAGGGCGTCCGCCGGGAGGCGGAGTCGCTGCGCAAGCGCGTCCGGAGCCTGGAGAGCGACACCCGGCGGGCGCAGGCCGAGGCCCGCAAGCTGGCGACCGAGCTGGAGGCGGCGCGGGCCGCCGCGGCCGCCGAGCGCAGTGCGGCGGACGGCGAGGCCCGGCGGCTGCGGCACCGGATCACCGAGCTGGAGACGGCCGCCGAGGCCGGCCGGCGGTCGGCGCGCGAGGGCCGCAGCGTGGAGGACATGCGGCTGCGGCTGCTGCTCGACACGGTGCTGCAGTCGGCGCAGGGCCTGCAGCGCGAGCTGGCGCTGCCGGTGGCGCAGCTGCGCCCGGCCGACCTGGTGGAGGCGGTCGAGCCGGGCTCGGCCAACCCGCACGACGTGGCGCGCCGCGGTCTGGCGGAGGACGACCCCGCACTGCTCGACCAGTTGCTGGCGATCCCTCAGGTGCACCTGGTCGTCGACGGCTACAACGTGACCAAGACCGGGTACCCGACGCTGCCGCTGGAGCAGCAGCGGATGCGGCTGCTGGGCGGTCTGGCGATGCTCGCGCAGCGCACCCAGGCCGAGGTCACCTGCGTCTTCGACGGACAGGACCTCGACGTCCCGGTGATCATGGCGCCGCCGCGCGGGGTCCGGGTGCGCTTCAGCCGCACCGGGGAGACCGCGGACGAGCTGATCCGCCGCCTGGTGCGGGCCGAGCCGCAGGGCCGGCCGGTCGTGGTGGTCTCCACGGATCGGGAGGTCGCGGACGGCGTACGGAAGGCCGGTGCACGCCCGGTCGCGTCGATCCTGCTGCTCAACCGGCTCGCCCGGCCCTGACGGGCCGTCGGCCCAGGTGGAGGGCCGGGTGGCGGGGTTGTGTCGGGGTGGTGAAATCCAGCGTTCCGCGCCAAGTTCGCCCGGCACGGGAGTGGCGCAGGAGGCGGATCTTCACTAGGGTCTGGCGTCAAACCTATTTTCCGGACGTCCACCCGATCGGGTGAGTCCAGCAGGAAGAAGGAGCTAGTCCCTTGGCCTCCCACCGCCGTCCCAAGCAGCCGAGCCGCGCACGGGTCACCGTGCTCACCGCTGCCGCCGCGACCGCGGTCGCCCTGTCGGCCCAGGCCGCCGCGCACGCCGCGCCGGCGAAGCCGAGCAAGGACGAGGTGAAGGTCCAGGTCGACAAGCTGCTCGAGGAGCAGGAGCAGGCGGCCGAGAAGTACAACGGCGCCAAGGAGCGGGCCGACCAGCTCCGCAAGCAGGCCGACCAGCTGCAGGACCAGATCGCCCGCAGCCAGGAGCAGCTCTCCCAGGTGGCGTCGGGCCTGTCCGCGGTCGCGGCCGACGAGTACCGCACCGGCGGCGTCGACCCGACGGTCGCGCTGATGCTCTCCTCGAACCCGGACAACTACCTCGCGAAGGCGTCCAGCAACGAGCAGGCCACCGACACCCAGGCCTCGACGCTGAAGGGCCTGCGGGACCAGCAGCGCCGGCTGGACCAGCAGAAGCAGGAGGCCGCCGCCATCCTGTCCGAGCTGGACCGCTCCACCCAGGTCCTGAACGACGCCAAGTCGGAGGTCCAGAAGAAGCTCTCCGAGGCCCAGAGCCTGCTGAGCACGCTGACCGCCGCCGAGCGCGCCGCGGTCCTCGGCACCGACCGCGCCTCGCGCGGCGACAGCCGCTACGACCTGGGCAGCCTGCCGCCGGCCTCCGGCTACGCGGCCACCGCGGTCGCCGCGGCGATGGGCAAGCGCGGCACCCCGTACGTCTGGGGCGCCACCGGCCCGAACTCCTTCGACTGCTCCGGTCTGATGGTCTGGGCGTACGCCAAGGCCGGCGTGTCGCTGCCGCGCACCTCGCAGTCGCAGGCGAGCGTCGGCGCCCGGGTACCCTCCTTGGCCGACGCCCAGCCGGGTGACCTCGTCATCTACTACTCGGACGCCCACCACGTCGGCATGTACATCGGCAACGGCCTCGTCGTGCACGCGCCGCACACCGGCGACGTGGTGAAGGTGATGGACGCCGACACCCTGCCGATCAAGACGATCCGCCGCGTCTGACCCTCCGGTAGCAATTCGGACATAAGCCTCACCTGCGGCGTTTCTGATGCCGCATGACACGCCCGGGCGCGTCGTGATCACCGTGTGATCTCCGACACGCCCGGGCGTCGCGTTTTGTCCGCCGACGGGTGACATCGCGTCAGCCGAGCGTGGATCGCCGGTCACCGGCGGTCGCAATCACATTTTCGCGACAACATTTCCCCGTCGTTTTTCTGACAAGGATTTGAACGGATCACGGATCGGTTACTAGGGTCATCCCCACGGATCACCGCACAGTGGTTCGCCCAACCCGGGCGACGGCGGTGGTCGCCGCCGAGTCCGCGACGCAGCAGGACGGTCCCGACCGTCCACGGGGAGCCCCTGCGGGGGTGCTGTCGAACGGAGCCGGGGAACCACGTTTCCCCCGGGGTGAATCGGCGTCAGGTCGGCCGCGCCGGCCGGGCCGCGGTCGGACCGCGGACGGGCGGGTGCGGGCGTGAGGCGTCGTAGGGCAATGCTTCCGGCCCGAACCCGTCAGCTCACCCGGTAGGCGGTGTGAGGAAGAAGGAGTCCGCCTTCGTGGCGTCCCATCGTCGTCCCAAGCCCGTCGGCCGTACCCGCGCCTCGATCCTGACTGCGGCAGCCGCCACTGCGGTGGCCCTCTCCTCGCAGACCGGCGCGCACGCGGACCCGACCCCCACCAAGGAGCAGGTCGCGGCCCAGGTCGACCAGCTCAACGAGCAGGCCGAGGCCTCCAACGAGGCCTACCTCGCGGCCGAGCAGAAGCAGCAGGACCTGCAGAAGCAGGTCACCCAGCTGCAGGACCAGGTCGCGCGCCAGCAGGCGGAGGTCAGTGGCGTCCAGGGCCGCCTCGCCGAGGTCGCGGCCCAGCAGTACCGCGACGGCGGCATCTCGCCGACCGTCCAGCTGATGCTCTCCAGCAACCCGGGCGAGTTCCTGGGCCAGGCCGGCGCGGTCAGCCGGATGAGCGCCACCCAGGCCGACACCCTCAAGTCCTTCAAGGCCGAGCAGGCCAAGCTGGACGGCCAGAAGGCCGAGGCCGAGCACAAGCTCGCCGAGCTGGACACCAGCACCCGCGCGCTGAAGGCCAAGAAGGAGGAGTTCCAGGACAAGCTGGCCAAGGCCAGCGCCCTGCTGAACACCCTCACCCAGAAGGAGAAGGACGACCTCGCCGCGGCCGAGGCGAAGGCGGCCTCCGCGGCCAAGTCCACCGCGGACCGCGCCTCGCGGGACACCGCCCGTCCCGACCTCGGCAGTGCGGACGTGCCCTCGGGCTCGTACACCGCCAAGGCGATCGCGGCCGTAAAGTCCGCGCTGGGCGCCCCGTACGTGTACGGTGCGACCGGCCCGAGCACCTTCGACTGCTCCGGTCTGATGCAGTGGGCGTACGGCAAGGCCGGCGTCTCGATCCCGCGCACCTCGCAGTCCCAGGCCGGCGCGGGCACCAACATCGGCACCAACATCGCCAACGCCAAGCCCGGCGACCTGGTGATCTACTACAGCGACCAGCACCACGTCGGCATGTACGTGGGCGGCGGGCAGGTCATCCACGCGCCGCACACCGGTGCGGTCGTCCGCTACGTCTCGGCGACGGCCATGCCGATCTCGGCGATCGTCCGGGTCTGACGGCCCGTCCGGCGGCTCCCCGCGGGCCCGGCCCCCCTGTGGGGCCGGGCCCGCGGCCGTTGCCGCACCGGCGGCCCCGTCGGCAGAATGTCCGATTGAAGGTCAAATATTCGGTGCTGGCAGGGTTTGGACTAGCCCGGCCGGACTCGCTAACGTCTGCCCCCGGATGTCCGCGAGGACGCCCGCCCGACCCGGGCGGCGGCGGCCGTCCGTCCGCAGGAACGGAGCCGCCGCCGCATGTCCGCGCACCGACGCCCCCAACTGCCGGGCGGCCACACCCTCGCCCGGGCCCTGGTGCTCACGGCCGCGGCGACCACGGCCGTCGGCGCCACCGTCGGCACCGCGGCCCACGGCGCCCCCGCCGACCCCGGGCGGCGGACGGCCGACGTCCGGGCGAAGGTCGACCGGCTCTACGAGGAGGCCGAGCAGGCCAGCGAGCGCGCGAACGCCGCGGGGGAGGACCAGAAGCGCCTGCAGACCGAGGCCGGCCAGCTGCAGGACCAGATCGCCACCGGCCAGGAAGAGCTGAACGGGCTCTACACCGACCTCGCCACCGTCGCCGCCGCCCAGTACCGCGACGGCGGGCTCGACCCCTCCGTCCGCCTCATGCTGGAGTCCGACCCGGCCGGCTACCTCACCCGCGCCCGCGCCCTCGACCAGGCCGCCAGCCGGCAGAGCGACACCCTGCACCAGGTGCTCGACCGGCAGCGCCGGCTCGACCAGCGCCGCGCCGAGGCCACCGCCAAGCTCGCCGAGCTGGAAGAGGTCCGCCGCTCGCTCGCCGACCACAAGGACGAGGTCCGGCGCCGGCTCGGCGACGCCCAGCGGCTGCTCGGCGGCCTCACCACCGACGAACGCGCCCGGCTGGCCGCGGACGACGCCGCCGACGCGGCCCGCAGCGCAGCGCACGGCACCGACCGGATCGACCTCGGCGACCGGCCGCCCTCCTCCGAGCGCGCCGCCGCCGCCCTGGCCGCCGCGATCAGCCGGATCGGCTCGCCCTACGTCTACGGATCCACCGGCCCTTCCACGTTCGACTGCTCCGGTCTGATGTACTGGAGCTGGCGGCAGGCCGGAGTCACCCTGCCGCGCACCTCGCAGGCGCAGGCACACGCGGGGAGGCGAGTCAGCCTGTCCGAGGCGCGACCGGGAGACCTGGTGATCTTCTACAAGGACATGCACCACGTCGGCATGTACGCCGGCGGCGGCGTGGTCGTGCATGCCCCGTACCCCGGAGCCCGGGTCCGCTACGAGAGCGTCGCTGCCATGCCCGTCAGCGGGGTGGTGCGGGTCTGAGCGCCTTCCACCGGCAGCCCGGCCCGTCCGGCGGGGAGGCCGAGCCCCTGGTCACCGACCTGCCCCGGCGCGCCGCGGCGGGCCGGTCCGCGCTGCCCGCCGACGGCCGGATCTCCCGGCGCACCGCCCTGCTGCTGGCCGTCGGCGGCCTCGCCCAGCTCTCCGCGCCCCGCGCCCTGCCCGCCACCGGGGACCGGGCCGGCCTGTACCCGCAGGGCGCGCCGAGCGCCGGCGTCCGGGCCCGCGTCGAGGACCTGCTCGCCACCCGCGCCCGCGCCCTGCTGCGCGCCGACCGGTCCGCCCTGCTCGCCGGGACGGCCCCCGCGGCGCGGGCCGCACAGGAGCAGGCCGCCGTCCGGGCCGCCGCCGTGCCCTTCTCCGCCGTCGAGTACCGGATCAGCGGCGTCACCGAACCGGACGCCGACGGGCGGATCATCGTCACCGCCGGCCTCGCCCACCGGCTGCGCGGCGTCGACCAGCACCCCGCGGTGCTCTCCCGGCGGCTCACCTTCGACCGGGGCCCGGCCGGCTGGCTGCTCTCCGCGGACGAGCCGGACGGCAGCGCCGCCCTCTGGGACCTCGGCGAGGTCCGGGCGGCCCAGGGCGAGCACTGCCTGGTGCTCGGCCTCGGCACCGCCGAGGAGCTCGCCGGGCTGGTCGCCGTCGCCGACAAGGCGGTGCCCGCCGTCTCCGAGCTGTGGGGCCGGGAGTGGCCCGGCCGGCTGCTCGTCCTCACCCCGGCCACCGAGCCGCAGTTCGCCCGGATGCTCGACGTCGCCGCCGGCTCCTACCAAGGCATCGCCGCCGTCACCGTCGCGGCCGGCGGCGAGCCCGCCGCCACCCCCGCCGACCGGATCATGGTCAACCCGGAGGCCTTCCGCGGCCTCAGCGACCTCGGCCGGCAGGTCGTGATCACCCACGAGGCCACCCACGTCGCCACCCGCGCGGCCACCCGCAGCTGGACGCCGCTCTGGCTCTCGGAGGGCGTCGCCGACTACACCGGCTACCGCGGCGCCGGCCGCACCGCCCGCCAGATCGCGCCGGAGCTCGCCCGCGACGTCGCCGCGGGCCGGGTGCCTACCGCCCTGCCGGCCGACGCCGACTTCGCCGCCGGCGCCGCCGGCATCGCCCAGGCCTACGAGCAGGCCTGGCTCGCCTGCGAGACGGTCGCGCACCGCTTCGGACCGCAGCGCCTCGTCGCGCTCTACCGGGCGGTCGGCGCGATGGGCGACCCCGCCCGGCTGGACGGCGTCCTCCAGGCCGAGCTCGGTCTGGACCTGCCCGCCTTCACCAAGGCCTGGTCGGCCGAGCTGGTGCGTCAGCTGCGCCGCTGAGCGGCCGCCAGGCCCGCGGCGAGCCCCTCGCCGTCGATCAGGGCGCTGTGGGTGCCCGCCGCGGTGCAGGCGTGGGCGCCGGCCACCGAGCCCGCCAGCATGCACGCGTCCACCGGCCGGCCCGCCAGCCAGCCGGCGAGGAAGCCGCTGACGAAGGCGTCGCCGGCGCCGTTGCTGTCCACCACCGGCACCCCGGGGTCGACCGCCGGCACGTGCCGGACGGTGTCGCTCCCGCGCTCCAGCAGGTAGCTGCCGGCCGCGCCCGCGGTCGCGACCACCAGCCGCGCCCGGCCCCCGTCCAGCACCGAGCGCATCACCTCCTCGTGCCGCCCGGGGCAGCCCGCGGCCGAGAGGAAGACCAGGTCGGAGCGGAGCGCGTAGTGCCGGTGGTGCTCGTTCTCGCCGTCCCAGGCGTGCAGGTCGGTGGAGCTGGTGGCGCCGAGCCGCTCGATGTCCGGGTGCATGTCCCGGTTGACGTTGGTGATCGACAGGTGGACGTGCCGGGCCCGCTCCAGGAACGGCAGGTAGAAGGCGGCGGGCAGCCGCAGGTCGGCCGGGTGCCGGCCGTCGTAGAAGGAGAACCGCAGCCCGTCGGCGTCCACCAGGTTCACCCCGCGCGGGGTGCCCGCGGGGGAGACCAGGTGGTGGAAGTCCAGGCCCGCGCGGCGGAAGGCGGCCCGCACCAGCTCGCCCTGCGGGTCGTCGCCGAGGAAGTCGAGGAAGGAGGTGCGCAGGCCCAGCCGGTGGCAGCCGAGCGCGACCCCGCTGCCGGTGTGGCCCGCGTAGTCGTGCACCGGGGGCACCCCGAGCCCGTCGGACGCCGCGGGGATCTCCAGCCGGTCGACCCGGACGATGGTGTCCACGCCCGCACCGCCCACCACCAGGACGTCGAGGTCGGGGTCGTCGGGCATGCGGAACCTCCACGGGCGGCATCGGCTGACAGCGGACGATGCTGCCAGCCGCGCGGGCCGGCCTGCAAGGTCTTTCAGGAACTTGCAGCAGGGGGTGCGGTCAGGAGGTGGTCGCCGGACGGCCCACGGGGCGGTCCAGGTCGTCCAGCAGCGCCTGCTCGTACGCGATGCCCGGGCGCACCGGGTAGCCCTTCACGGGGGGCTCCGGCGGCAGCACCAGGGTGGCCTGGGCGTCCGGACCGCGGGTGGAGCGCCACAGCCGGCGGCAGGACAGCACCGTGGCCGCCAGCAGCAGCAGGTTCCGGGCGGTGAGCACGGCCACGCCCCACGGCTCGCTGTGCTGCACGGCGCCGAACAGGATCGGGAACTCGACGGTGGTCAGCACCGTCGCCGCCAGGATCAGCACCGCCACCGGCTTCTGCCGGGTGCCGCGCACCGTCAGGCAGACCGCGGCCAGGCCGACCAGCCACACCAGGTACTGCGGGCTGATCACCCGGCTGGTCACGGTGAACACCAGCAGCGCCGCCAGCGCCGCGTCGTACGGCGTCGACGGCTGCCAGCGCACCGCCCGCAGCCGCCACAGCAGCAGCCAGCCGAAGCCCAGCAGCGTGCCCGCGACGCACACCTTGGAGACCACCGGCACCCACGGGCCGAGCATCTCCAGCGAACCGTAGTTCATCGTCACCTGGCCGTCCCAGGCGCCGAACAGCTTGGCGAAGTGCAGCGGCAGCGCGCCCAGCGACTCCACCTCGATCCCGCGCTCCTTCTGGAACTTCAGGAACTCGAAGGCGCCGTTCATCCCCGCGGTCAGCAGGAAGCCCAGGGAGGCCGCCGTCGCGGCCGCCGCCGTCCACGCCCGGCGCGTGCGCCGCCCGCGCGGGGTGCCCGCCAGCGCCAGCACCGGCCACACCTTCACCAGCCCGCCCAGCCCCAGCAGGAACCCGCCCAGGGCCGGCCGGCGCAGCACCAGCAGCAGACCGCCCACCGCGAGCGCGGTGACGATGACGTCGTACCGGCAGTAGACCGTCGGACCGAGCAGCGGCACCCCCGCCACCCACATCCAGGCCCCGCTGAAGCTGCGGCCCCGCCGGGTGCCGACCCGCATCAGCGCGCCCACCGTCAGCGCGTCGAAGACGCCGCACAGCACGAAGAAGGAGACCAGGTAGGACCAGGGCAGCACGCCCGGCAGCAGGATCACCAGCGCCGCCCCCGGCGGGTACTGCCAGGTCACGTCGTCCAGCGGGAAGGTGCCCGTCCGCAGCACCTCGTACCAGCCGTGGTAGATCACCGAGACGTCGGAGCTCACGTCGGTGCCCGAGATCCGCAGCACACCGACGGCCATCAGCACGATCAGCACCCGGGTGACCACCCAGGACGCCCCGAGCGCCCACAGCGCGCCGCCGGCCGGTGCGGGCGGCGGTGCGCCGGTCAGGGCGAGGCGCTCGGTGCTGCTGGTGCTGCCGGTGCGCCCGGTCGGGGCCAACTCCACTGCGCTCCCTCGTTCGACTCGTGACGCCGGTCGCGGTGGCGCCCGCGCAACGGGGCCCCGGCACATAGGACCGGCCCGGACCGGAAACGGTTGCGCTGTGATCCTTCGTTCCCGGCGGGCCGTGGTGTTGACCTATGGTACGGATCACCGACCCCTGCACCATGCAACCCCCGACCGAGCGAGCCGTGGCATGCACAAGACCCTCATCGTCACCAACGACTTCCCGCCGAGGCCCGGCGGGATCCAGGCGTTCGTGCACAACATGGCCGTCCGCCAGCCCGCGGGTTCCATCGTCGTGTACGCCTCGACCTGGCGCGACGGCAAGGAGGTCGCCGAGTTCGACGCCCGCCAGCCGTTCCCGGTGGTCCGCGACCGGACGAAGATGATGGTGCCCACCCCGCGGGTGGCCCGGCGGGCCGCCGAGATCCTCCGTGCCGAGGGCTGCAGCTCCGTCTGGTTCGGCGCCGCCGCCCCGCTCGGCCTGATGGCCCCCGCACTGCGGCAGGCCGGCGCCCAGCGCCTCCTCGGCATGACCCACGGCCACGAGGCCGCCTGGGCCCAGCTGCCCGGCTCCCGGCAGCTGCTGCGGCGGATCGGCGCCGGCACCGACACCCTCACCTACCTCGGCGAGTACACCCGCAGCCGGATCGCCGCCGCGGTCGGCCCCGAGGCGGCCCGGCGCATGGTGCAGCTGCCGCCCGGCGTCGACGAGAAGACCTTCCGGCCCGACTCCGGCGGCGACGGGATCCGCGCCCGGCTCGGGCTCAGCGACCGGCCGGTCGTCGTCTGCGTCTCCCGCCTCGTCAAGCGCAAGGGCCAGGACACCCTGATCGAGGCCATGCCGCAGATCCTCGCGGCGGTGCCCGACACCGTCCTGCTGATCGTCGGCGACGGGCCCCACCGCGGCGACCTGGAGAAGCTCGCCGAGGCCCGCGGGGTCGCCGGCTCCGTCCGCTTCACCGGCGCCGTCCCGTGGGAGGAGCTGCCCGCCCACTACGGCGCGGGCGACGTCTTCGCCATGCCCTGCCGCACCCGGCGGGGCGGGCTCGACGTCGAGGGCCTCGGGATCGTCTACCTGGAGGCCTCCGCGACCGGCCTGCCGGTGGTCGCCGGGGACTCCGGCGGGGCGCCCGACGCCGTCCTGGAGGGCGAGACCGGGTACGTGGTGCCGGGGCGGTCCGCGGAGGCGGCGGCGGAGCGGATCGTGCGGCTGCTGCACGACGAGCAGCTGCGGCGGACGATGGGGGAGGCGGGACGGCGCTGGGTCGAGCGCTCCTGGCGCTGGGACCTGCTGGCACAGCGCCTGACGGGGTTGCTGGCCTAGACACGGGAAACCACCGAGGGGCGCGTGGGGGGTACCTCCCCCACGCGCCCCTGTTTCGGCTGAGCCGTGCTTCAGCGCTGGTAGATGGCCTCGACGTCGGCGGCGAAGTCCTTGAGGACGACGTTGCGCTTCAGCTTGAGGGAGGGGGTGAGGTGGCCGCTCTCCTCGGTGAAGGAGGTGTCGAGCAGGCGGAACTTCTTCACGGCCTCGGCGTGCGAGACGGCCTGGTTGCCGTCGTCCACGGCGGCCTGCAGGGCGGCCAGCAGGTCGGCGTCCTGGGCGAGGTCGGCGGGGGTGGCGCCGGCGGGCTTGCCGTTCAGTTCCTTCCACTTGCCGAAGAAGTCCGGGTCGAGGGTGATCAGACAGGCGACGAACGGCTTGCGGTCGCCGACCACCATGACCTCGCCGATCAGGGCGTGCGCCCGGATCCGGTCCTCGATCACGGCGGGCGCCACGTTCTTGCCGCCCGCGGTGACGATGATCTCCTTCTTGCGGCCGGTGATGGTGAGGTAGCCCTCGTCGTCCAGCGAGCCGATGTCGCCGGTGGCGAACCAGCCGTCCTGCAGGGCGTCGGCGGTGGCCTGCGGGTTGTTCCAGTACCCGGTGAAGACCTGCGGGCCCTTGAGCAGCACCTCGCCGTCCTCGGCGATCTTCACCGCGGAGCCGGGCAGCGGCTGGCCGACGGTGCCGATCTTCGGCTTGTCGTGCGGGTTGAAGGCGGTGGCCGCACAGGTCTCGGTCAGGCCGTAGCCCTCCAGGACGGTGAAGCCGATGCCGCGGTAGAAGTGGCCGAGCCGCTCGCCGAGCGGGGCGCCGCCGGAGATCGCGTGGGTGGCCCGGCCGCCGAGGGCGGCCCGCAGCTTGGCGTACACCAGCTTGTCGAAGACGAAGTGCTTGATTCTCAGGCCGATCCCGGCGCCGCCGGCGTCCAGGGCGCGGCTGTACGCGATGGCGGTGTCGGCGGCCTTGTCGAAGATCTTGCCCTTGCCGTCGGCCTGGGCCTTGGCGCGGGCGGTGTTGAAGACCTTCTCGAAGACGCGCGGCACGCCGAGGATGAGGGTCGGGCGGAAGGAGCCGAGCTCGGCGGTGACGTCCTTGATGTCGGAGACGTGGCCGAGCTTGATCGGCGCGATGGCGGCCGCGATCTCGGCGATCCGGCCGAGCACGTGGGCCAGCGGCAGGAACAGCAGGACGGAGCTCTCGCCGGTGCGGAAGAGCGGCTCCAGGCGGACGGTGACGTTGCCCAGTTCGGCCAGGAAGTTGCCGTGGGTCAGCTGGCAGCCCTTGGGGCGGCCGGTGGTGCCCGAGGTGTAGACGATGGTGGCGATGGTGTCGGCGTCCGGGACGGCCCGGCGCTCGGCGACCGTCCCGTCGGAGACCTCGCTGCCCGCCGCGGTGAGGGCGGCGACGGCGCCGTCCTCGATCTGCCAGGCGTGCCGCAGCTGCGGGAGGCGGTCCCGGACCTCCGCGAGGACGGCGGCGTGGCCGGCGGTCTCGGTGACCACCGCGACGGCGCCCGAGTCGCCGAGGATCCACTGCACCTGCTCGGCGGAGGAGGACTCGTACACCGGCACGGTGATCGCGCCCGCGCACCAGATCGCGAAGTCGAGCAGCGTCCACTCGTAACGGGTGCGGGACATCACCGCGACGCGGTCGCCCGGCTCGACGCCGGAGGCGATCAGGCCCTTGGCCACCGCGTGGACCTCGGCGAGGAACTGCACCGCCGTCAGGTCCTGCCACTGCCCGGCCACCTTCCGGCTGATCACGGCGACGCCGGGGTGCTGCGCGGCGTTCTGGTGGATCAGGTCGGAGAGGTTTCCCCCGCTCGGAACCTGGTAGCGGGCCGGAAGGCTGAACTCGAGCAAGACTGCTCCTCGTCTGCGACGCTGCGGGACGGCAGGACGTTACTGCTCGGTAGCCGGATTCGACCAGAGCTGTCGGCTCCGTTGTTCGAAGAGTCACACCGCGCAGGACCGGTGGGGATGGTTTCGTCTCGCACCCTACGGCAGCGGCCGCCCGACGCGTCGGTAGCCCCCGGTCCCCCCGCCGAACGGCGGGGCCGGGCCGCCTGCCGGCCGGTCCGCCCCGCCGCGGGCCCGCCGAGAGCCCTCCACGAGCCCCGATGCCCAGGGCGGCGCCCGGCGCGCACCCGCGGGCGCGATAGCCTGCCCTGGGCGCACATCTGAACAGACGCGGAGGGCCGTGATGGCGGAGCACACCAGGTCGAGCATCATCATCGACGCGACCCCGGCCGAGGTCATGGCCGCGATCGCCGACTTCGCCGCTTACCCGGAGTGGACGGGCGAGGTCAAGGAGATCGAGGTGCTGAGCACCGCCGCGGACGGCCGCGGCTCGGAGGTGCGCCTGGTGCTCGACGCCGGCGCGATCCGCGACGAGCACGTCCTCGCCTACACCTGGGACGGCGACCGCGAGGTCCGCTGGACGCTGGTGAAGAGCCAGATGCTGCGCGCCCTCGACGGCTCCTACAGCCTCGCCGCGGTCAAGGGCGGCGGCACCGAGGTCACCTACCAGCTCGCCGTCGACGTCAAGATCCCGATGCTCGGCATGATCAAGCGCAAGGCGGAGAAGGTCATCATCGACCGGGCCCTGGCCGGCCTGAAGAAGCGCGTCGAAGGCTGACGCCGGGTGTCACCCCGCACCGTCCTCGTCACCGGCGAGGGCTCGGCCGTCGTCGCCGCCGCCACCGCCCTGCACAGCGCCCGCACCGGCCGGCGCACCCTGCTGCTGGCCGCCGACGACCCGCACCGCGCCGTCGACGACCTCCTGGACACCCGGCTCACCGCGGAGCCCGCCCCGTACGGGGAGCGCCTCGCGGTGGCCCGGATCGACGAGCAGGCCGCCCTGCGCAGCGCCCTCGACGGCTTCGGCGCCCGGCTCGCCCCGGCCCTCGACCTGCTCGGCGCCGACCCGCTCGACCCCGAGGAGCTCACGCCGCTGCCCGGCACGCGCCAGCTCGCCCTGCTCCGCGCCCTGCGCGCCGCCGACGCCGAGACGGTCGTGGTGGCCGCCCCCGCCCCGGCCGAGCTGATCGCCACCCTGGCCCTGCCCGAACAGCTCGTCCGCTACCTCGACCGGCTGCTGCCCGAGCAGCGTCAGGCCGCCCGGGCGCTGCGCCCGCTGCTGGCCGCCCTCGCCGGGGTGCCGATGCCCGCGGACTGGCTGTTCGACGCCCGGGCCGCCGCCTGCGCCGCCCTCGCCGAGGCCCGCGCCGTGATCGAGGCACCCGGCACCTCCGTCCGCCTGGTCGTGGACGCCGACGCCCACGGCACCGGGGAACTGCGCCGCATCCGCGCCGCCCTCGCCCTGCACGGCCGGCGCCTGGACGCCGTCGTCGCCCACCGGGTGCTGCCGTCCGCGGCCGCCGCCTCGCCCGACCCCTGGCTGGCCGGCCGCGCCGCCCGCCAGCGGGAGCGCCTCGCCGACCTGGCGTCCGGGCTCGGCGCCGTCCCACTGCTCACCGCCGAGTGGCCCGAGGTCACCCTGGAGGCGATCGCCGACCAGCTGTACGCCGGGGGCGAGCCCGGGCCCGGCGAGGCCCCCGAGCCGTGGGTCGAGGACCGGCTGGCCGAGGACGGGCTGCTGGTCTGGCACCTGGCGCTGCCCGGCGCCGAACGGTCCGGCCTGGAACTGGTGCGCCGAGGGGACGAACTGGTCGTGGGCACCGGCGGCCACCGCCGGCTGCTCCCGCTGCCCTCCGCGCTGCGACGGTGCACGGTGAGCGGAGCCGGACTGCACGACGGGGTGCTGTCGGTGCGGTTCGCGCCGGACCCCGCCCTCTGGCCGGCGCGCCGCTGAGGCCCCTCGGCGCTGGCCCCTCGCGGCGTCGACCCCTCGCGGTGTCGACCCCTCGCAGGGCTGACCCTCGTGCGCGGCCGGACCCGCGTGCGGGCCGGACCGCGCGCGGGCGGGACCTCCGTGCGCCGGTCGGCCGTCGCACCGGAGGGGCGTGTGTACAGGGCGTGCGCGCCCGGCGTGCGTCCGGTGCGCCGGGCGGCCCTCGATGCGCCGTCCGGTAGCGTCTGGATCCCGGCCGGTTCCGGCCGGACGGCCCGGTGCCGCCCCGACGTCGCACCGGAGGCACACCGAGGACGCACCAGGGAGGTCGCCGGATGGCGGACGAGAAGGCGGACGGCACGGCCGGGCAGGGCCTCGGCGCGGAGTTCGGGCCGCTGGTCGACGAGGTCCGGAGGTTCGCGCTCACCCTCGGCGGCAAGGCCCAGGAGTACGGCACCCGGCTGCGCGAGCAGAACCCGGAGGTGTACGGACACCTCGCCGCCGCGGGCGGCGAACTGCTCGCCGCGTACCGCGCAGCCGTCTCAGGTCATGAACGGCGCTGGGCCGGTGCCGGACACGCCGAAGCCGAGCACATCGACCTCGACGGTGCCACCGACAAGTAGTGAAGCCGCAGGTCAGAGGAGGTGACTGTGGCGCCTTCACGCCTCACTCAAAGCCGCGAAGTCTACGACTTCTGAACGCATTCGGCCGGGCAATCCGGAAATTGGCTTCGGTTAATGTAGGCCTCGGTGTGTACGGGAGCACCGCTCAGCGGGTACCGTTCCGCTCAGCGGGAACGAGTGAATAGCTGAGGGACACATGGCTCTGACCATCGGCGTCGACGTCGGCGGGACGAAGATCGCGGCCGGCGTGGTCGACGAGACCGGCGAAATCCTTGCGCGTACCCGGGTGCCCACCCCGGCCGACCCCCAGTGGGCGGTCGACGCGATCGCGCAGGCCGTGCGCGAGCTCAAGGAGGAGTACCCGGAGGTCGCGGCCGTCGGTGTCGGCGCCCCCGGCTTCGTGGACCGCGACCGCTCCACCGTGATCTTCGCTCCCAACATCGACTGGGAGAACGAGCCGCTCAAGCAGCGCATCGAGGAGCTCACCGGCCTGGAGACCGTCGTCGAGAACGACGCCAACTGCGCCGCCTGGGCCGAGTTCCGCTTCGGCGCCGCAGCCGGCTACGAGGACATGGTCCTGATCACCGTCGGCACCGGCATCGGCGGCGGCATCGTCCTCGACGGCCGGATGCACCGCGGGCGCTTCGGCGTCGCCGGTGAGATCGGCCACCTCAACATGGTCCCCGACGGCCTCGCCTGCGGCTGCGGCGGCAAGGGCTGCTGGGAGCAGTACGGCTCCGGCCGCGCGCTGCGCCGCTACGGCCGCGAGAAGGCCGCCGCCGACCCGATCGCCGGCAAGCGGATGCTGGAGCTCAACGACTTCGTCGCCGAGACCATCCGCGGCATCCACATCACCGAGGCCGCGGCCGAGGGCGACCCGCTCGCCCTGGAGTGCTACTCGGAGCTCGCCGACTGGCTCGGCCGCGGCATGGCCGACCTCGCCGCGCTGTTCGACCCGGGCGTCTTCGTGCTCGGCGGCGGCGTCTCCGACTCGGGCAGCCTGCTGCTCGACCCGGTCGCCGCGGCCTTCGAGACCTACCTGACCGGTGGCGCGCACCGCCCGCGCGCCGAGGTCCTGCTCGCGACCATGGGGTCCGCCGCCGGCATCGCCGGTGCCGCCGACCTCGCGCGGGTCTGACGGCCCGACGGAACCGACGGCTCGTCCGGACTCCGACGGCGAGGCTGGGGCAGCGGCCCCGGCCTCGCCGTTAGCATGACCGGCATGCCTGCCGAGCAGCCGTCCGCAGCCCCCGGACCCGTGCCGCCGACCGGGCCGGCCGCCCTGCCCGACTCCGGCGCCGAACCCGACGGCGCCGAGCGGGTCCGCATCCTCAGCTACAACGTCCGCTCGCTGAGGGACGACCGGGACGCCCTCGTCCGGGTGATCCGCGCCTGCGATCCGGACGTGGTCTGCATCCAGGAGTCCCCGCGGTACTGGCGGCCCCGGAAGCAGGCCGCCCGGCTCGCCCACCGCACCGGCACCGTCGTCCTCTCCGGCGGCGGCCGGATCGCCGCCGGACCGCTGCTGCTCGGAAAGCTCCGGGTCGAGGTCCTCGCCGTCCGCGACCGGCTGCTGCCCAAGACCCGCGGCCTGCACGCCCGCGGATTCGCCACCGCCCTGCTGCGGGTGGGCCGTTCGGCCCCGTTCGCGGTGACGAGCTGCCACCTCTCCCTCGACCCGGCCGAACGGCTCCGCCAGTTCGCGCTGCTGCCCGGCCAGTTCGACCCCGGCGAGCACGGCATCGTGGCCGGCGACTTCAACGAGCACCCCGACGGCCCGGGCTGGCGCCGCCTGGCCGCCGAGTACCAGGACGCCCACACCGTCGCCCCCTGGGGCGGCACCTTCACCTCCGTCCCCGCCGACCCCTACCAGCGGATCGACGCGGTCTTCGTGACTCCCGGGGTCGAGGTGTTGGCCTGCGGGGTGCCGCAGGGGTTGGCGGGGGTGTCGGGGGCGGACCTGTTGGCGGCGACGGATCATCTGCCGGTGGTGGCGGTGGTACGGATCCCCGCCGGGGGCTGAGGCGGGTGGGGGGTGGGGGCCGGGGGCGGATCCCTGCCGGGGCCGAGGTGGTCAGTGGATCGAGGCGGCGACGATCACGCCGTTGCGGACGGTGTAGGTGCCGGCGTAGTGGCGGTGGGTGCCGTCGGTCTGCAGGGCGTCCAGGAGGACGGAGACGTCGTCGCCGTTGACGGCGGTGACGGTCACCACGTCGGCCGCGGTGCCGGCGAAGCCGTTGACGAACTGCCCGTAGCTCGGCGACAGGTTGCGTCCGCCGAGGGCCCAGGCGCGGGCGTAGTCGTGCGTGTTGATCGCCGCGTAGTAGTCCTCGACGACCTGGCGCGGTGCGGCGGCGGAGGTCCGGGGACCGGCGGTGGTGGTGGCCGTGGTGGTGACGGTCGCGGTCCGGGCGGCCGTGGCGGTCGGGGCCGCGGTCGGGGCCGCGGTGGCGGCGGGCAGCACCCACTGGCCGGTCTGGTTCGCGAAGCCGGAGTTCAGGGTGAACTGGGCCTTGGCGAGGCGGGAGCCCGCAGGGATCTCGAAGGAGATGTAGCCGAGCGCGGTGTCCCCGGGGGCGACGACCACCCCGGCGGGGAACGCGGGGCCGGCGGTGACGTCGGTGCCGAGCACCGCGTTGAAGCCCTGTCCCTGTTCGTCGACCACGGTGGCGCCGTTGGACGGGCTGTCCGAGTACGTGGTGGAGCCGGTGTTGTGGAGCCGGAACTGCACGGCGACCAGCCGTCTGCCCGCCTCGGGGGTGTCGAAGGAGTGCGCCGCGGTCGCCGGGTCGGCGACCGCCGTCACCGTCACGGCCATCCGGGCGCCCTGCTCGTTGCCGGCCAGTTCCAGGGTGTCCCCGACCTGCGCCGGCTGCGGTGACCCGGCAGGACCGGAGCTCGTGCCGCTCGTCGGGGTGCTCGCCGGGGCCGTCACCACGGAGTGGCTGCTGCAGCCGGTGGCGGCCGCCGAGAGCAACGCCGCCAGTAACGCCGCCGTTCCCGCCAGGGTGCTGATCCGTGCCATGGCCGTCGCCTCCGCCCTTCCAGGCTACGGGCGGGCGACGGCCACTGCTCGGGGGCGGCGGGCGGTCAGACGACGGCGCCGCCCATCGGGTCGTCCGGCTCGTCGTCGTCCTTGTCCTTCATCCGGGCGACGAGGGTGACGAAGCCGCCGAGGAAGGCGGTGACGCCGACCCAGGCGGGCCAGCCGGCCACCTCGTGCCAGACGACGGTGTCGATCAGCAGCAGGGCCGGGCCGCCGAGCACGGCGAGCCAGGCGAACTTGGCGGTGGTGTCGGCCTTGGGCAGCGGCGGGGGCTCCGGCGGGACGAAGTGGCCCTCGTCCGGGTCCTCCTGGAGGTCGTAGTCGCGCGGGCCGGACACCGGCCCGGCCACCTGCTCGGGAGCGGTCGGTCTCGGCCGCGGCCGGGGGCGGGGCGCGAATTCGTCGAAGGAGTCCGCGGCCGGGGACTCCTGGGCGCGGAGGTTCTCGATCTCCGGCCACTCCGGGTTGGTCAGGTCGACGGGATCGTCGAACTGCGCGACCAGGGCGGCGAAGATCGCGTCCTGTTCGGCCTGGCTGCCGGCCGCGGGCCGCCGGGCGGGCGGTTCGGAACCGGCGGTGGTCTCCTGGTCCTGTCCGGGCTTCGCGGTGCCGTCCTCGGGCAGCTCCTCGCCGCCGCCCGCCTTGCTGGTCTCGTTCACTACCGGCCCTTCAGCCCAGGTGGTGCTCGGCATCGGTCGTCGCATCGGTCTTCGCCGCCGGTGCCAGCCGCCGCACGAACCCGAGGCTCTCCTCGAAGATCATCGCGGCGTCGTGGTCCAGCGTGGCGACGTGGTAACTGCGTTCGCACAGTTTTTCCGTCACGTCCGTCGAGGATATCCGGGCGAGCACCAGTTCCGAGTTGGCCGGGGAGACCACGTGGTCCTGCGGACTGCGCAGCAGCAGCACCGGCTGTCGGACGGCGGGCAGTTCGGCCTGGACGGTGCGCCAGAGACGGGAGAGCGACCAGGCGGCGTGCAGCGGGGTGCGGTCGTAGCCGTGCTCGGAGACGCCCTCCAGGGCGATGTCGTCGGCGATGCCGGGCAGGCTGGGGACGAGGTGCCGCAGGGCGGGCAGCAGGACGGTGGCCGGGTTGTCGGAGCGGACCGACGGGTTGACCAGCACGACGCCGGAGACCGCCTCGCCGTGCCGGGCGGCGAGCCGCAGCGCGAGGGCGCCGCCCATCGAGAGCGCACAGACGAAGACCTGCTCGCAGCCGTCCAGCAGGGCCCGCAGTTCGCGGTCGACCTCGGCGTACCAGTCCTCCCAACGGGTCTGCTGCATGTCCTGCCAGCGGGTGCCGTGGCCGGGCAGCAGCGGCAGCGCGACGGTCAGGCCGGCGGCGGCGAGGTGGTCGGCCCACGGCCGCATGGACCGCGGTGAGCCGGTGAAGCCGTGGACGAGGAGCACGCCGACCGGCCCGCCCTTGTGGTGAAACGGTTCTGCGCCGGGCAGCAGCGGCATCCTCGGAGCTCCTTCGCTCGGGCGGGGTCGGAGGGCGGCCCGGCTACCCGCGGGTACCCGGAGCGGCATCGTCCCACGGCCGCGACGGCCCGTACAGGGCCGCAACCGCCGCATCGCGGGCCTGCCGGTGCACACGTGCGGGGCCGTGGGCATTAGGATCGACCGGTCCGTACAACAGGAGGCCCGGGTTGTTCTACCGACTGATGAAGATGATCGTCGCGCCGTTGCTGCGGATCTTCTTCCGGCCGTGGCTCGAGGGCGCGGAGAACATCCCCGACGAGGGTCCCGCGATCATCGCGAGCAACCACCTGTCCTTCTCGGACTCCTTCTTCTTCCCCGCGCTGATCAAGCGCCGGATCACCTTCATCGCCAAGGCCGAGTACTTCAACACCCCCGGCCTCAAGGGCAAGCTGACCGCGGCCTTCTTCAAGGGCGTCGGCCAGCTGCCGGTCGACCGGTCCGGCGTGCGCGGCGCCGGCGAGGCGGCGATCCGCAGCGCCGTCGCCGTCCTGGAGCGCGGCGAGCTGTTCGGCGTCTACCCGGAGGGCACCCGCTCGCCCGACGGCAAGCTCTACCGCGGCAAGGTCGGCGGCCTCGCCCGGGTCGCGCTGCAGACCGGTGCCCCGGTCATCCCGGTCGCCATGATCGACACCGAGAAGGTGCAGCCGCCCGGCCAGGTCGTCCCCAACTTCGGCATCCGCCCCGGCATCCGGATCGGCCGCCCGCTCGACTTCTCCCGCTACCACGGCATGGAGAACGACCGCTTCATCCTCCGCTCCGTCACCGACGAGGTGATGTACGAGATCATGCGGCTCTCCGGCCAGGAGTACGTGGACATCTACGCCACCGCCGCCAAGCGCCAGATCACCGAGGACAAGAAGCGCGCCGACGCCGAGCGCCGCGCCGCGCAGAAGGCGGAGAAGGCGGCCGAGAAGGAGGCCGAGAAGGCCGCCAAGGAGGAGGCCGCCCGGCTGGAGCAGGAACAGCAGGAACAGCAGGAACAGCAGGAACAGCAGGAGCAGGACAAGCAGGACAAGCCGGAGTAGGGCTCACCGGGGGCCGGGGGCCGGGGGCCGGGGGCCGGGGGCCGGGGGCCGGGGGACGAGGGGTCGGGGGGACGACGGATGGCGGAGGACCACAGAGCCGGGCTCGCGACCCGGGCGGCCGGAGCCGTCGCGGCCGCGGTGCAACGGCCCGGCGCGCTGACCGTCGGCGGGATGTCCGTCGAGATGCCGCTGTGGCGGGCGATCGGCTACTTCCGGGTGCTCGCCCTGGCCTACGCGATCCTGCGCTACCTCAACTCCTTCCACGACTTCCTGCACCCGGTCTCCGGCTGGATCTACCTCGGCGCCCTCACCCTGTGGACGCTCGCCAGCTCCCGGGCCTTCGCCGGACCGCAGCGCTGCACCTGGTACGTGCTCGGCACCGACCTCGCGTTCGCCGTCACCGGCATCGTGATGAGCGGGATCATCGACGAGCCGGAGCGCATCCACGGCGGCGCCCCCACCCTGCCCACCATCTGGGCGGCCGGCACCGTGCTCGGCTTCGCCGGCAAGGGCGGCTGGAAGCCCGCCGCCTTCGCCGCCACCGTCGTCGGCCTCGCCAACATCCTCGGCCACGGCGGCATCACCCCGGACAACATCCACAACATCGTGCTGCTGATGGTGGCCGGCTGCGCCATCGGCTACGTCATCGAACTCGCCCGCGCCAGCGAGGCGGTGCTCACCCGGGCGCTCCAGGTCGAGGCCGCCACCCGCGAACGCGAGCGGCTCTCCCGGGACATCCACGACGGCGTCCTCCAGGTGCTCGCGCTCGTCCAGCGCCGCGAGGGGGACCTCGGCGACCTCGGCCGGCTCGCCGGCGAACAGGAACGCGCGCTGCGGACGCTGATGACCGGCGGACCGCTGCCCGCCCAGGCCTCCGGCGATCCGCTGCCGGCCGAGCGGGACCTCCGTCAGCTGATCGCGCCGCACACCGGCGAGCGGGTCACCCTCTCCGCCCCCGGCACCCCCGTGCTGCTGCCCGCACACGCCGCGGGCGAACTCGCCGCCGCGGTGGGCGCCGCCCTGGACAACGTCCGCCGCCACGCGGGCGAGGACGCCCGGGCCTGGATCCTCGTCGAGGACGAGCCGGACGCGGTCACCGTCTCCGTCCGCGACGACGGCGCCGGCTTCGCCGCCGGGCGGCTCGGCGAGGCGGAGCAGGCCGGGCGCCTCGGCGTCTCGCAGTCCATCCGCGGCCGGATGCGCGACCTCGGCGGCACGGCCGAGCTGTACTCGGTGCCCGGCGAGGGCACCGAGGTCGAGATGCGGGTGCCCAGGAAGGGGCAGTGATGTCGGATCAGGTGCGGGTGATGGTCGTGGACGACCACCCGATGTGGCGGGACGCCGTCTCCCGGGACCTCGCCGACGCCGGGTTCGCCGTCGTCGCCACCGCGGGCGACGGCGAGGAGGCCGTGCGCCGCGCCCTGGCCACCGTGCCGCAGGTCGTCGTGCTCGACCTCAACCTGCCCGCGCTGCCCGGCGTCGAGGTCTGCCGCCGGATCGTCACCCACGACCCGACCGCCCGGGTGCTGGTGCTCTCGGCGAGCGGCGAGCACGCCGACGTCCTGGAGGCGGTCAAGTCCGGCGCCACCGGCTACCTGGTGAAGTCCGCGGGCCGGGACGAACTGATCGACGCCGTCCGCCGCACCGCGCTCGGCGACCCGGTCTTCACCCCGGGCCTGGCCGGGCTCGTCCTCGGCGAGTTCCGCCGGCTGGCCACCGAGCCCGCGCCGGCCGCGTCCCCCGCGGCGCCGCAGCTGACCACCCGGGAGACCGAGGTGCTGCGGCTGGTCGCCAAGGGGCTGTCGTACCGCCAGATCGCCGACCGGCTGGTGCTGTCGCACCGCACCGTGCAGAACCACGTGCAGAACACCCTCGGCAAGCTGCAGCTGCACAACCGCGTCGAGCTCGTCCGCTACGCGATCGAGCAGGGCCTGGACGACGAACTGAGCCAGGGCTAGCGGGTGCCCCCACGCGCCCCTGGAGACACCTCCCGGTGCGCACTTCCGAGGTGCACTCGTAGGCCGCGTGGTCCGGTGCCTGCGCCGGCCCCGGACGGTGGTGGTCCGGGGCCGGGCGGTGGACGTGCGGGTGCTCAGCCGGCGACGGGGGCCGTGCTGTTGAGGAGTCCGGCGACGATGTCGACGCCCTCGCGGGTGAGGACGGACTCGGGGTGGAACTGGAGGGCGGCGAAGCCGGGGCCGCGCAGGGCGTGGACGTCGCCGGTGAGCGGGTCGCGGGCGACCTCGACCCCCTCGGCGGCGAGCCGTTCGGCGGCGGCGTCGTCGCAGCGGGCGGTGAAGGTGTTGTAGAAGCCGACGGTGCGGCGGGTGCCGAACAGGTCGATGCTCTCCTGGGCGCCCTGGTAGGGGACGGCCTTGCGAGCCAGCGGCAGCCCGAGCTCGGCGCTGAGCAGCTGGTGGCTGAGGCAGACGGCGAGCAGCGGCGCGGTGCGGGTGCCGGCGCGGACGGCGGCCAGGGCGTCGGCGACGACCGGGCGGAGGACGGCCATCTTGGGGTCGGCGGGGTCGGCCGGGTCGCCGGGGCCGGGGCCGAGGACGAGCGGCCCGGTGTGGGCGGCGACCCGTTCGCGCAGGCCGGGGGTGTCGTAGCGCAGCACGGTGACCCGGTGGCCGAGCGAGGACAGCAGGTGGGCGAGCATCGAGGTGAAGGTGTCCTCGCCGTCGACGACCAGGGCGTCCGGGCCCTCGACGGGAGCGGTGGGCTGCTGCATCCGCAGCCAGAACGGGGCGAGGCCGGCCCGGCGGGCGTCGAGGGCGGCCTGCACCCGGTGGTCGTCGGCGAGGCGCGGGCCGGCGCCGCGTCCGGCGGGCCCGGCGGGGGCGGGGCGGGCGCCGATCGCGGTGAGCACGCCGGCGGCCTTGGCGTGGGTCTCGGCGACCTCGGAGTGCGGGTCGGAGTGCCGGACGAGGGTGGCGCCGACCCGCACCACCAGGTCGCCGGTGGCGGGGTCGATGTCGGCGGTGCGGATGCAGATGGGGGAGTCGAGCTGCTGGCCGCCGCTGGCGGAGCGGCCGATCAGGGCGAGCGCGCCGGAGTAGTAGCCGCGGCCGGTGGCCTCGTAGCGGCGGATGACGCGGGTGGCGTTCTGCACGGGGCTGCCGGTGACGGTCGCCGCGAACATGGTCTCCTTGAGGACCTCGCGGACGTCCAGCGAGGTGCGCCCGCGCAGCTCGTACTCGGTGTGGGCGAGGTGGGCCATCTCCTTGAGGCGGGGGCCGAGCACCTGGCCGCCGAGGTCGCCGACGGTGCACATCATCTTGAGTTCCTCGTCGACCACCATGGTGAGCTCCTCCAGCTCCTTGGGGTCGTGCAGGAACTCCAGCAGCGAGTCGAGGGTCGGCCCGCCGGCCGGGTGCCGGTAGGTGCCGGAGATCGGGTTCATCACGACGGTGCCGCCGGACTGCCGGACGTGCACCTCCGGCGAGGCGCCGACCACGATCCGCTCCCCGGTGTGCACCAGGAAGGTCCAGTACGCGCCCCGTTCCTGCTCCAGCAGCCGCCGGAAGAGCGTGAGCGCCAGCGCCGTGTCGAAGCCCTCCAGCCGGCCGCGGAAGTCCCGGCGGACGACGAAGTTGGCGCCCTCGCCGCGGCCGATCTCGTCCCGGATGACGCGGCGGACGATCTCCGCGTACTCCTCGTCGGCGATGTCGAAGCCGCCGCCGGTGAGCCGGACGGGGCTCTGCGGCAGCGCGGGCAGCAGTTCGTCGAGGGCGAGGGCGTACTGCTCCTCGACGGCGAGCGCCTGCAGGGGGGTGCCGTCGTCGTGGGCGTCGAAGCCGCGTTCGCGGATCTGCCGGTAGGGGACGAGGGCGAGCAGGTCGTGCCGTGGGCCGCCGGCGGGCACGCCGTCCGGCACCGGGAGGTCGGCGAGCGTGTCGTGCACGCCGACGGTGCCGATCAGCACCTCGACGGTGTCCGGGGCGAGCCGGGGTGCGCGGCGGTGCAGCAGGGCGAACGCGGGGGCGCCGGGTGCGGTGAGGCGGGCGACCAGGTCGGCAGGACGGGTCACGGTGCGGCGTTCCTTCCGGGAGGCGGGCGGGTCGGTCGCTCTTCGCGGGAGGGCCGCCTGCTCCTTCGGAACACGCAGACGGCCGCCCCGAGGGGCGGCCGTCGTGTCGTCTTAGGGACGCGCGAGCTGTGGGCCGCCCATCGGGCTGGCCCACCACCAGGAGAAGGTGTGCGGTGCGGTCACGGGGACGAGCGTAGCGGATGCCCCGGGCGTGTGAAGTCGCTCACCGAAATGTCCATCACCCGTCTCACCCATCGGGCGGCGGGCACAATTCGGTTGTCACACCCCGTAGCCTTGCTTCCGTGACCGTGACAACTGAGACAAACGGGGCTGCCTTCTCCTGGCAGTCCCTGCCCGCGGCGCAGCAGCCCGAATGGCCGGACCACGAGGCACTGCGCAAGACCCTTGCGGACCTCGCCTCGTATCCGCCGCTCGTCTTCGCCGGCGAGTGCGACCAGCTGCGCGCCCGGCTCGGTGCCGTCGCGCGCGGAGAGGCCTTCCTGCTGCAGGGCGGTGACTGCGCCGAGGCGTTCGACGGCGTGTCCGCCGAGCAGATCCGCAACAAGCTGAAGACCCTCCTGCAGATGGCGGCCGTGCTCACGTACGCCGCCTCGGTGCCGGTGGTCAAGGTCGGGCGGATCGCCGGCCAGTACTCCAAGCCGCGCTCGAAGTCGACCGAGACCCGGGACGGCGTCACCCTGCCGGTCTACCGCGGCGACTCGGTGAACGGCTTCGACTTCACGCCGGAGTCGCGCATCCCGGACCCGGAGCGCCTCAAGCGGATGTACAACGCCTCCGCCGCGACGCTCAACCTGGTGCGCGCCTTCACCACCGGCGGCTACGCCGACCTGCGCCAGGTGCACGCCTGGAACCAGGACTTCGTGCGCAACTCGCCCTCCGGCCAGCGCTACGAGCAGCTCGCCCGGGAGATCGACAACGCGCTGGCCTTCATGAACGCCTGCGGGGTGGCCCCGGAGGAGTTCCGGACGGTCGAGTTCTACTCCTCGCACGAGGCGCTGATCCTGGACTACGAGACGGCGCTGACCCGCACCGACTCGCGCACCGGCGACCTCTACGACGTCTCGGGCCACATGGTCTGGATCGGCGAGCGCACCCGGCAGCTGGACCACGCGCACATCGAGTTCGCCTCGAAGATCCGCAACCCGATCGGCGTGAAGCTCGGCCCGACCACCACGGTCGACGAGGCGCTCACCCTGATCGACCGGCTCGACCCGGACCGCGAGCCGGGCCGGCTGACCTTCATCACCCGGATGGGTGCAGGCAAGATCCGCGAGCACCTGCCCGCCCTGGTCGAGAAGGTCACCGCCTCCGGCGCCCAGCCGGTGTGGATCTGCGACCCGATGCACGGCAACACCTTCGAGGCCGAGACCGGCCACAAGACCCGCCGCTTCGACGACGTCCTCGACGAGGTCAAGGGCTTCTTCGAGGTGCACCGCGCGCTCGGCACCCACCCGGGCGGCATCCACGTCGAGCTCACCGGTGACGACGTCACCGAGTGCGTGGGCGGCGGCGACGAGGTCCTCGTCGACGACCTGCACCAGCGTTACGAGACGGCCTGCGACCCGCGGCTCAACCGCAGCCAGTCGCTCGACCTGGCCTTCCTGGTCGCGGAGATGTACCGCAGCCAGTGAGTCCGGCGGCCGCGATGATCGCAATGTGACAAAGGCCCCTCCGCTTTCCCGGTCTCCGGGGGCGGAGGGGCTTCGCTTTGCGGGTACCTTGGGTAAGGTAAGGCTTAGCGAGGTAAGGCCAGCCTTGCCGATCAAGGAACACCAGCCCGGGAGAGCCGCCGATGTACGTGTGCATGTGTCATGCGGTCACCGAGGCCCAGGTCAAGCAGGAGATCGACGGCGGCGCCGTCACTCCGCGGCAGATAGCCAAGGGCTGCAAGGCCGGCACGGACTGCGGTTCCTGCGTCCGCCGGATCCAGGCCCTGCTCGGGGAGCACGGTGCCCGCCCGTGCCCGACGGCCAGGCTGGCCGCGAAGCTGGGGCTGGCCGATCCCGCGGTTGAGACCGCGCCCGAGCGCGGTCTCGAGGCCGCCTAGGGGTCCCGCCGGCGGCGCCGGGCCCTCAGCTCTCCGGCTGCTCGATGAGCTGGGCCAGGTAGAGCGGCTCGCCGAGCTTCTCCAGCAGTTCGAGCTGGGTGTCCAGGTAGTCGATGTGGTGCTCCTCGTCGGCGAGGATCGCCTCGAAGATGTTGGCCGAGGTGACGTCGTTCTTGGCCCGCATGACGACGATGCCGCGGCGCAGCCGGTCGATCGCCTCGACCTCGACCTGCCGGTCGGCCTCGAACATCTCCTTGACCGTCTGGCCGATCCGGACGTGGAACAGCCGCTGGTAGTTGGGCAGGCCGTCCAGGAAGAGGATCCGGTCGGTCAGCGTCTCCGCGTGCTTCATCTCGTCGAAGGACTCGTGCCGGGTGTAGGCGGCGAGCTTCGTCCAGCCGTTGTTCTCCTGCATCTTGGCGTGCAGGAAGTACTGGTTGATGGCGGTGAGCTCGGCGGTGAGCTGCTCGTTGAGGAACTCGATGACCTCGGGGTCGCCCTGCATGGCGTGCCTTCCTGATAGCCGTCCGTCGCTTGCCCGCATGGTGGCACTGGAGCGGGCACGGTTTCCAGTAAGTTCACACTTACCCCGGTCTATGGCTAATGTCCGATTTCCCGATGTGCGGGTTCGATAGAGGGGGCGTGCACGAGGGGCGCGCGACACGGACCGTCCGCCGTCTGCGACCATGGAGGCATGGGTCAGTACGAACCGGAACCACCGCAGCCGTCCGACCCGCGGCTCCCTCCCGGCCAGCGCCTCCAGCGCGGCTGGCCGGTGCTGCACTACGGACCGGTGCCCCGCTTCAAGCCGCAGAGCTGGGACTTCCAGGTGTTCGGGGCGACCGCCTCGGCCGAGAAGCACCGCTGGGACTTCGAGGGCTTCCACGCCCTGCCGCGGGTGACCGTCCGCGGCGACCTGCACTGCGTCACCCGCTTCTCGATGCTTGGCAACGAGTGGGGCGGCGTCGCCGCCAAGACCGTCCTCGACCTGGTGCCACCGGCCCCCGGCGTCACCCACGTCATGGTCTGGGCCGAGTACGGCTACAGCGCCAACCTGCGGCTCGCCGACTTCACCGACCCGCAGACCGTCTTCGCCACCCACCGCAACGGCGAGCCGCTCACCGTCGAGCACGGCTTCCCCGTCCGCCTCGTGGTGCCGCACCTGTACGCCTGGAAGGGCCCCAAGTGGGTCCGCGGGGTCGAGTACATGCGGGCCGACCGCCGCGGCTTCTGGGAGGAGCGGGGCTACCACAACCTCGCCGACCCGTGGGCCGAGCAGCGCTACTCCTACCAGGAGGAGCCGGGCGACGGACCGCTGCGCTGACGGCCGCCGGCCCCCGACGACCCGCTAGAACAGCCCGAAGCTGATCACCACGGTGCTGCCCTGCGCACGGGGGGTGCCGGCCTTGGGCACCTGTGCGGAGACCTTGCCGGTGCCGAACAGGTTCAGCCCCGTGGCCTGCACCTTGAAACCGGCGTCGGTCAGCGCCTTCGTGGCGTCGTCCTTGCTCAGGCCGACCACGTCCGGCACCGGCTGCATGCCCTTGCTGACCACCAGCGCGACCGGCGTGTTCGGGCTGACCGAGGTGCCGGCGCCCGGCTCCGCGCTGATCACCGAACCCTCGGGCGCGTCGTCGTCGAACGCCTCCCGGGTCGTCCCCGGGGTCAGCCTGGCATCGGTGAGCGCCTTGCGGGCCTGCTCCAGCGGCAGGCCCTCCAGCGGCGGCACCGCCACCCGGTCCGGCCCCTTGGACAGCACCACCTTCACCGGATCGCTCTTGCGGGCCCGGGCGCCCACCCCGGGATCGGTGGAGATCACCTGCCCGGCCGTCACGGTCTCGCTGAACTGCTGGCTGAACGTGCCGCGCAGCCCCGACCTGTCCAGGGTCGCCACCGCCTGCGCCTCGGTCTGCCCGAGCACGGTCGGCACCGTCGTGTACAGCCCGTCCGAGAGCAGGTACGTCGCCCCGCCGACCAGCAGCAGCACCACCGCGATCACCGCGCCCCAGATCAGCGGGGCGCGCGAGCGCGGCGGCCGCGGCGCACGGGGCGGCCGGGCCGGCACCGACTCGTCGTACGGCCGCGGCGGCGTCAGCAGGTCGGCCGGCACGTCCAGCACGCTGGTGCGCTCCACCGGGCGGTCCACCACCGCGGTGACCTCACCGGTCGGGTACTGCGGGGTCGGCCGGGTCGAGGCCGGCGGCTCGGCGTCCAGCTGCGCCGGGGTGAGCGCCCGGCGGGCCCGCTGCAGCGCGGCCAGCATCTCCACCGCGTCCCACGGGCGGGCCTGCGGGTCGCGGGCGGTCGCGGCAGCCACTATGGCGTCCAGCTCGCGGCCCACCCCGGGGGCGGCCAGCGACGGCGCCGGGACGTCCTCGTTCAGGTGCCGGTAGATCACCTGCATGGCGTTCTCACCGGTGTGCGGCTTGGCGCCGGTCAGCATCTCGTACAGCAGGATGCCGGCCGCGTACACGTCGACCCGCTGGTCGGTCGGGCCGTCCTGGCGGATCTGCTCCGGCGCGAGGTAGGAGACGGTGCCGAGCACCGTGCCGGTCGAGGTGGTGCTGGTGACGGCGTCGCCCGCGCCCTCCGTGCCGGTCAGCAGCCGCACCAGGCCGAAGTCCGCGACCTTCACCATGCCGCCGTCGGTGATCAGCACGTTCTCCGGCTTGACGTCCCGGTGCACCAGGCCCGCCCGGTGCGCCGCGCCGAGCGCCGCCAGCACCGGCTCCAGGATGTCCAGCGCGGCCCGGGCCGACAGCGCCCCGCGGTCGCGCAGCAGGTCGCGCAAGGTCCGCCCGGGCACGTACTCCATCGCCAGGAACACCGCCCGGCCGTCCGCGCCCTGGTCGAAGACGTTCACCACGTTCGGGTGGGACAGCCGCGCCACGGCCTTCGCCTCGCGGATGAACCGGCCGGTGAACTCGTTGCCGCCGTCGGCGGCCAGCGCCGGGTGCATCACCTTCAGCGCGACGACGCGGTCCAGCCGGGTGTCCGTCCCGCGGTACACCGTGGCCATGCCCCCGACGGCGATGCGCCGATCAACCCGGTACCGGCCGTCGAGCAGGGCACCGATCAGGGGGTCGTCGAGCGTCATGTCCACCCGAGGAGTGTAGGGCGCAGGGGTGACCCCCGGCCCGGCACGGCGCCGCCTCCGGTGCGGTTGTGCCGATGTTGAGACATGCGATCGCGCCCCCGGGGGCGGCCGAGTCGGGGGCGCGCGCGCGGGGGTCGCCCTAGAACGCCGGGTGTTCGCGGGTGTCGAGGTGGGCGCGGCCGGCCATCTGGGAGGAGGCCTCGGCGTGGAAGCGGCGCGGGATGCGGCCCGCGCGGTACGCCAGCCGGCCGGCCTCGGCGGCCCGCTTCATCGCGTCCGCCATCAGCACCGGGTCCTGAGCCCGCGTCACCGCCGAGGCCAGCATCACCGCCGAGCAGCCCAGCTCCATCGCCAGCGCCACGTCGGAGGCGGTGCCCGCGCCGGCGTCCAGGACGACCGGCACGCCCGCGCCCTCCACGATCAGCTGGAAGTTGTGCGGGTTGCGGATCCCCAGGCCCGAGCCGATCGGCGACCCCAGCGGCATGATCGCCGCGCAGCCGACGTCCTCCAGCTTCCGCGCCAGCACCGGGTCGTCGTTGGTGTACGGCAGCACCGTGAAACCGTCGTCGACCAGGGTCTCGGCGGCGTCCAGCAGTTCGATCGGGTCGGGCAGCAGCGTCCGCTCGTCCGCGATCACCTCCAGCTTCACCCAGTCGGTGCCGAGCGCCTCGCGGGCCAGACGGGCCGTCAGCACCGCCTCGCCGGCGGTGAAGCAGCCCGCCGTGTTGGGCAGCACCCGGATCCCGTTGCGGGTCAGCACGTCGAGCACCGACCCCTGGGTCGAGGCGTTGACCCGGCGCATCGCGACCGTGGTCAGCTCGGTGCCGGACACCTGCAGCGCCTGCTCCAGCACGTCCAGGCTGGGGGCGCCGCCGGTGCCCATGATCAGGCGCGAGGTGAACGCCGTGCCCGCGATCGTGAACAGGTCGTCGGCCATCGTCAGCCTCCCTGGACGGCGGTGAGGATCTCCACCCGGTCGCCCGCGCCGAGCACGGTGGCCGGCCAGGCGCCGCGCGGCACCACGGCCTCGTTGACCGCCGCCGCCACCCCGGTGTTCGCGGCGGACACCCGGGCCACCACCTCGGCCAGCGTGGTGCCCGGAGGCAGTTCCTGCGGCTCGCCGTTGACGGTCAGGGGGACGGGCACCGGATCGGTGTTCAGCATGCGAGGGCCTTCGCGTGGAAACGGTCGGGGGAGAAGGGGGCGGCGAGCTCCGGGACGCTCCCGGTCGCCAGGTGCTCGCCGAGCAGGTCGGCGGTCACCGGCGTCAGCAGCACGCCGTTGCGGTAGTGGCCGGTGGCGGCGACCAGCCCGGGCAGCCGGGTCGGGCCGAGCAGCGGCGCGTTGTCGGGCGAGCCGGGCCGCAGCCCGGCACCGGTCTCCACCAGCGGCAGCTCGGTCAGACCCGGTACCAACTCGTGGGCGTCGCGCAGCAGTTCGTAGACCCCGCCGGCGGTCACCGTGGTGTCGAAGCCCTGCTCCTCGCTGGTCGCGCCGATCACCAGCTCGCCGTCCGCCCGCGGTACCAGGTAGATGTGCTGCCCGCGGACCACCGCCCGCACGTTGCGCGAGAGGAACGGCCGGTACGCCTCCGGAATCCGCAGCCGCAGCACCTGGCCCTTCACCGGCCGCACCGGCGGCAGCACCCCCTCCGGCAGACCGGGCAGCAGATGGCTGCGGCAGCCCGCCGCCAGCACCGTCCGTCCGGCCGCGAGCTCGGCGCCGCCGTCCGTCCGCACCCCGGCCGCCCGGCCCTCCTCGACCAGCAGCTCGACCGCGGACTCCCGGTGCAGCACCACCCCGGCCCGCTCGCAGGCCACCACCAGCGCCCGGGCGAGGCGCCGCCCGTCCACCTGGTGGTCCCCGGTGACCAGCAGGCCGCCGCGCACCCCCGGCGCCAGCATCGGCTCCAGCCGGCGGCACTCCCGGCCGGTCAGCCACTGCGAGTCCAGGCCCAGCCGGGCCTGGAAGGCGTGCAACTCGCGCAGTTCCTCGCGGTCGTCCGCGTCCAGCGCCACCGCCAGCGTCCCGGTCCGCCGGTAGCCGGTGTCCAGGCCCGTCACTTCGGTCAGCTCGGCCGCGAACGCGGCGTACCGCTCGTTCGACGCCATGCCCAGGCGCAGCAGCGGCTCCTCGCCGTACTGCAGCTCCGTCACCGGCGCCAGCATGCCCGCCGCGACCTGCGCTGCACCGCCGCCGGGCACGGGATCGACCAGGGCCACGGCCAGGCCGCGCTGCGCCGCCCGCCAGGCGACGCCGAGCCCGATGATGCCGCCGCCGACCACCAGCACGTCTGAATGGGACCGTGCCACGTCGCTGATTCTCCCTTCGCCGGCATGACCCGGATCAGGTTCGGACGGTCGCAGGCCGCTCCAGCCCGCCTCTCAGCCCGGTGCTCCGGGCTCCCGTGTGGTGTGCACCCACCATAACGCCGGGTGTCGCCCACCCCGAAAGGGCGTACACGGGCCGGACACCCCGGCGATAGGGTGGCCGCCGTGGCAGAGCTGAACGGAACGGACCGCGTCCTGATCGCCGGCACCGGCATGGCCGGCGCCCAGTGCGCCCTCGCCCTGCGCCAGGGCGGCTTCCGCGGGACGGTCGCGCTGGTCGGCGACGAGCCGCACCGCCCGTACGACCGGCCGCCGCTCTCCAAGGACGTCCTGCTCGGCAAGAGCGACTCCACCGCCTTCGACATCGACTGGGAGCAGCTCGGCGTCGAGCTGCTGCTCGGCCGCCGCGCCACCGGCCTCGAACCCGGCGTCCTGCACACCGACGCCGGCCCGCTCGCCCACGACGCCCTGGTGATCGCCACCGGCGCCGAGGCCACCACCCTGCCCGCCGCCGCCGGCACCCGCATGCTGCGAACCCTCGACGACGCCCTCGCGCTGCGCGCCGACCTCACCCCCGGCACCCGGATCGCCCTGGTCGGCGCCGGCTGGATCGGCGCCGAGACCGCCACCGTCGCCCGGCAGCTCGGCTGCCACGTGACCGTCGTCGAGGCCGGCCCCGCACCGCTGCCCGGAGTCCTGCCCGCCGAGCTCGGCGCCCTGATGGCCCGCTGGTACGCGGACGCCGGCGTCGACCTGCGCTGCGGCACCGGCGTCGCCGCCGTCGAACCCGCCGGCCTGCTGCTCGCCGACGGCAGCCGGATCGACGCCGACCACGTCGTCGTCGGCATCGGCGCCCGCCCCGCCACCCGCTGGCTGGCCGGCTCCGGCGTCGCCCTCGACGCGGCCGGCGCCGTCCTGGTCGACGAGCGGCTGCGCACCGGCGCCCCCGGCGTGTGGGCGGCCGGCGACTGCACCTCCTACCCCTCGCGCCGCTCCGGCACCCGGCTCACCGTCCAGCACTGGGACCACGCCCTGCAGTCCGGCGCCGCCGCGGCCGCCTCGCTGCTCGGCTCCGACACCCCCTACGACCCGGTGCCGTACTTCTGGTCCGAGCAGTTCGGGCGCATGGTCCAGTACGCCGGCCGGCACGCCGACGCCGACGAGCTGCTGTGGCGCGGCAGCCCCGACGAGCCGTCCTGGTCGGTGCTGTGGCTGCGCGGCGGCGCCGCCGTCGCCCTGCTCGCCGTGGACCGGCCCCGCGACCTCAACCAGGCGAAGCGGCTCATCGAGCGCGGCACCCCGCTGGACCGCGCCCGCGCCGCCGACCCGGCCGTCCAGCTGAAGGCCGCCGCGGCCTGAGCCGCGCCCACCCGGGGCCGCCGTCCCCGGCGGTCGTCCGGTCACGATCCGTCATCGGTACCGGGCGGGCCGGGCGGGCTGCGTGCGCGCGGGGCCCGGCAGGTGGCAGTCTGGTGCCGTGAGTGAGATCGATCCCAAGATTGACGCCCTGGTCCCGGCCTGGATGTACCTGCCCGACATCTCCGAACTGTGGGGTGTGCAGGTCACGGAGGTCCGCAACATGGTGAAGGCCAACACCCTGCTGGCCGTCCGCCGCGGCGAGAACAGGTCGCTGCAGGTGCCCGCCGCGTTCATCACGCCGGACGGTCCGGTCAAGCACCTGATCGGCACCCTGACCGTCCTGCGCGACTCCGGTTTCAGCGACGAGGAGATCCTCGAGTGGCTCTTCACCGAGGACCCGTCGCTGCCCGGCAGCCCCATCCAGGCCCTGCACGAGAACCGTGCCACCGAGGTCAAGCGCCGCGCCCAGGCGATGGCGCTCTGATGGCCGACCCGCGCGAGCAGCTGGCCGACGCCCGGCTCTACCTGTGCACCGACGCCCGCCGCGAGCAGGGCGACCTGGCCGAGTTCCTCGACGCGGTGCTGGCCGGCGGGGTGGACATCGTCCAGCTCCGGGACAAGAACCTGGAGGCCCGCCAAGAGCTGGAGTACCTGGAGGTCTTCGCCGACGCGGCCCGCCGCCACGGCAAGCTCTTCGCGGTCAACGACCGGGCGGACGTGGCGCACGCCGCCGGACCGCAGGTGCTGCACCTCGGGCAGGACGACCTGCCGGTGCCGGCGGCCCGCGCGATCCTCGGCGAGGACGTCCTGATCGGGCGGTCCTGCCACGCCGAGGCCGAGGTCGACGCGGCGGTCGCCGAGGCCGGCGTCGACTACTTCTGCACCGGCCCCGTCTGGCCCACCCCCACCAAGCCCGGCCGCCCGGCCCCCGGCCTCGGCCTGGTCTCCTACGCGGCGAAGGCCGTGACGGACCGTCCGTGGTTCGCCATCGGCGGCATCGACGGGACCAACCTCGACGAGGTGCTCGCCGCGGGGGCGCGACGGATCGTCGTCGTCCGCGCCATCACCGCCGCCGAGGACCCGGGCGCGGCCGCGGCCTCCCTGGCCCGCCGCATCCGCGACGCCTGAGGGCCAAGCAGGCCCAGCAGGGGGGTACCACAGGGGCGCGTGGGGGCGCCTCTACGGATTTCCCCTAGATGATTGATGCCAAGGGCTCGCTGGCACGCATGACATGAAGCGAGGGAGTCCAAAGGTCGGTTGTGACGCCTGACCTGGACTCCCTCGCGA